>JBAPMC010000271.1:0-2832 GCA_049278415.1 Solirubrobacteraceae bacterium | reverse complement strand
GTGGCCATTCCGTGCGAAGAATTGTGCACGCGGGCGGCAGCGCAACCGGGCGGCGGCTGCTGCGCGAGCTCTCGGCGCTGGTTGTTGCGCAAGAGCGTGTGCACGTGATTGAGGGAGCGCGCGTGAGCGGCCTGTGGCAAACAGATGGGCGCTGTCATGGCGTGGTGTGTGAGGACATGCGCACGGTGACGGCACGCGCGGTCATATTGAGCACGGGGGGCGCGGCGGCGTTGTGGTCGCGCACCACCAACCCACCTGGCTCGATTGGTCAGGGCCTGCTGCTGGCGCACGCCGCCGGGGCGCCGCTTGCGGATCTGGAGTTCGTGCAGTTCCACCCCACCGCGGTTATTGGCGTTGAGGGCAGAGAAGGCTTCCTGATCACCGAGGCCATCCGCGGCGAGGGGGCCACTCTGCTCGACTCGAGCGGCGAGCGCTTCGTGGACGAGTTGGCGCCGCGTGACGAGGTGTCGCGGGCGATCCAAACCCGGCTGCGTGAGAGCGGCGAGCGCTCGGTTGACCTCGACATGCGGGCGATCGACCCTGGGCTCTTCCCGAACGTGGTGGCGGCGCTGCGCGAGGCTGGGCTTGATCCGACGCGCGAGCTCGTGCCGGTGGCGCCCGCCACGCACTACACGATTGGCGGGATCATCACCGACCTGCACGCGCGCTCGGCGGTGGCTGGGCTGTATGCAGTTGGAGAGACCGCCTGCACCGGCTTGCACGGAGCGAACCGGCTGGCGTCCAATTCGTTGAGCGAGTGTTTTGTGTTCGGACGGCGCGCAGCGCTTGCAGCCCTGCAGGAGCCGAAGCTGGCGGGCGCCACCTCCAAGCCCAGCCCCACACCGATTGCAGCTGTTGAGCAGGCCACAAGGACCGCGCTGTGGGAGCACGCCGGCATCGAACGCTCGGCCGAGTCTTTGAGGAGCCTGCTCGAGGACGCCCACCCGCTCGCGCGCCTGATTGCACGCTCGGCGCTCGAGCGCGAGGAGAGCCGTGGCACGCACATGCGCGTGGACCATCCCGATCGCGACGCACAGCTCGACGGTAGGCACGTGATGGTGTCACGCGACGGCGATGAGCTCTTTTGGCAGGCGTGGGAATGAGCCACGCGACATAGCCGCAGCGGAGTGGCCAGCCGACCAGAACGACCCCCTCCCCCAAAAAAAACACCTGAGCGGCGAAAAAGCTAACCCAGGCTTAATGAATTACTTCGGTGCGCCTTAGGAACGGCTTGGATACTCAACAAGTCCGGTCTTTTTGCCCCGGGGGAGTGTTGAAGCGAGCAGAACTATGTATCAGTTCAGCCGAGCCATATACAGGGAGTTGGCTCCGTACATAACGGAGTCAAGGCCCGACGCCGAGGGAGTGTCCAACCACAAGCACGTGTTGGATGCCTGCGAGTCGGCGGTTGAGCGCCTGGCGACCGACCGTCACTACTTTGCAAAGCCCGCCCGCACACTGTTCTACGACATCAGGACCTATTTCCCGATGGGCGCGCAAGAGCGTGTGCTGCAAACCGTGAGCCGCTACGTCGGACTCGCCCAGCGCTTCCTGATCGAGCATCCGGCGGAGGCGCATGCCGCCGTCACCGACGAGCCGCCAACCTGTAGGGCCACCACCCGCAAGGGCTCGGGATGCCAGCGCGTGCCGCTGCCTCACAACGGGTATTGCCCTTCCCACCAGCACCTAGCCGACACCGAGCACAACGAGCGCCTGGCCGCCGCCTGACGCCCGCCGCCGTCCGCGCACGTGGCACCAGCACGCACGCGAACGCCGTCGAACGTCAGGAGCCGATGGGGATTAGGCTCAGCGATGCTGCTCGGGACCAGCACGCACGCGAACGTCGTTGAACGTCAGGAGCCGATGGGGATTAGGCTCGAGCGATGTTGCTCGGGGTAGATGTTGGTGGGACGTTCACCGATGCGGTGCTCGTGGGGGACGACGGCACGACTTTCACCGCTAAGGCGTCGAGCACTCCTGAGGAGCAGCAAACGGGGGTGTTGGCGGCGATTGAGCTGGTGCTTGCGCGCGCCGGGGCGGAGGCCGAGCAGGTGGAGCGCTTTGCGCATGGCATGACTGTTGCGACGAACGCGCTGCTCGAGGGTCGTGGGGCGCGCACGGCGCTGGTGGCGACCGACGGCTTCACGGACATTGTGGAGCTGGGACGACAGGCGCGAGCGAGCCTGTATCGCCTGTGCGAGGCGAACCCAGAGCCGTTGGCGCCGCCGGAGCTGCGCTTTGGGGCGCCCGAGCGGATGGGGCCCGATGGACCGTTGCGCGAGCTCGACCTGCGTGCAACGGACACACTGCTTGAGCGGCTCGAGCAGGCAAAGCCCGAGGCGGTGGCGGTGGTGCTGCTGCACTCCTATGCTCATCCAAGTCACGAGCAAGAGCTCGGCGAGCTGATCGCCAAGCGTCTCCCGGACACTCACCTGTCGCTGTCGCACGAGCTGGTGGGAACGTTCCGCGAGTACGAGCGGGCGTGCACGACCGAGGTGGATGCAGCCCTCTCCCCCTTGCTGGGCGCCTATCTGAGGAAGCTCGGGAGGCAAGCCAACCAGCTGGGCCTGCCGGCGGTGCAGGTGATGCAATCCTCGGGTGGGCTCACCGATGCGCGGCGCGCGGCGGGCCATGCTGCGCTGACGGTGCTCTCCGGCCCCGCGGGCGGCGTGGGCGGCGCCCTATTGCTCAGCGAGGCGGCGGGCGAGCGCGACGTGCTGTGCTTTGACATGGGCGGCACCTCCTGCGACGTGTGCGTTATCGACGGCGGCCGCGTGGCTGAGACGGCACAGCGCACGGTTGCGGGCCGCCCGTTGGCGTTGCCGGCGCTTG
>JBAPMC010000270.1:0-15062 GCA_049278415.1 Solirubrobacteraceae bacterium | reverse complement strand
TCTATGAGGCATCCACTCGCACGCGCAGCTCATTCGAGCTGGCAGCCAAGCGCCTTTCCGCGGACGTGGTGAACTTCGTCTCCAGCGGCTCGAGCGTCGAGAAGGGGGAGTCGCTGAAGGACACGGTCCTCACTTTGAGCGCCCACAAGCCCGACGCGATCGTGATCCGCACGCCATGGGCGGGCGCGGCAGAGCTCGTATCCGGCTGGACGAACGCCGCAATTGTGAATGCCGGCGACGGCAAGCACGAGCATCCCACCCAAGCGCTTTTGGACGTCTACACACTGCAGCGCAGAGTCGGCCCGCTCGACGGCGCTTCTATCTGGATCATCGGCGACGTCGCTCACTCGCGGGTTGCGCGCTCCAACATCCTTGCCTTCCAGCGGATGGGGGCGAAGGTAACCGTCGCCGGTCCGCCTACGCTGATACCGCGCGGCATTGAGGCGCTCGGCTGCGAGGTGCGCTTCAGCTTGCAGGAGCTGCCCGAGGCCGACGTGGTGTATGCGCTGCGCATGCAACACGAGCGCATGAACGACGCGTTGATTCCGTCGCTACGCGAGTATGCCGCTTGCTTTCAGGTAAACGCCCGTCGCCTTTCCCCTCGCCAGCTGCTGATGCACCCAGGTCCGGTCAACCGCGGCGTGGAGCTCTCCGGCGAGGTGGTTGATTCGCCGCAGGCGCTCATCACATCCCAGGTGGAGGCGGGCGTGGTGGTGCGCATGGCGGTTCTCTACGAGATGCTGTCGGGCTCACGCGCGTTCCGTCCCGTCCCCGAGCCCCAACTGGCGTGATGGCTGTCCCACCCCTCCTTCACGGTGCGCTCGCCAGCGCCAACCTGTTGATCTGCGATGCCTACGTGCTCGATCCGCGCACCGGCCTCGACGCACCCTGTGATGTGCTTGTACGCAGCGGGCAGATTGCAAAGATCGCCGATGCTGGGGAGTTGAGCCCCGATGGGCAGACAGAGGTGGTCCAAGGTCAAGGCAAGCATCTGCTGCCGGCGTTCGTCGACCCACACGTGCACCTTCGCAGCCCCGGCCAGGAGCACAAGGAGGATCTGGAAACTGGAACGCGTGCGGCGGCGGCGGGCGGATTCGGCGCGGTGATCGCCATGCCCAACACTGATCCGGTACTCGACTCGGCGCCACTGCTGCGCTCGCTGCGTGAGGCGGCGACCCGTGAGGCGCGTGTGCCGGTTGGCTTCCTCGCGGCGATAACACGGGAGCTTGAGGGCCTCGAGTTGACCGAGATGGCGGAGCTGATGGGGGAGGGAGCACTCGGTTTCACTGACGATGGGCGACCGGTGGCGAGCGCCGGGATGCTGCGCAAGGCGCTTCAGTACCAGCGGCTGTGTGGCGGAGTGCTCACCCTGCACGAGGAGGACCCGTCGCTGTCTCATGGGGGCAGCATGCATGAGGGTGCAGTGAGCGCGGCGTTGGGCGTCAGTGGAATCCCGAGCGTGAGCGAGTCCACGATGGTGGCCCGCGACGCCGAGCTCGCCGGTTATGAGGACGGACGCGTGCACTTCCAACACCTGAGCTGCGCCGCCTCAGTACACGCAGTTGCCGCCGCAAAGGAGCGCGGCTTTCAGGTGAGCGCTGAGGTGACACCCCATCATCTGCTGCTGACCGACGAGCACGTGCGCGGTCTAGACACGCGCATGAAGATGAATCCGCCACTGGCCAGTGACGCCGACCGGATCAGGCTAGTCGAGGGGTTGCGCTCAGGCGCGATCGACTGCATTGCCACAGATCACGCTCCGCATGCGCGCCACGAGAAGGAGGTTCCCTTCGAGCAGGCCCCAATGGGAACCACAGGCCTTGAGACGGCGTTTGCTGCCCTCTATACCGAGCTGGTATTGCCGGGCACGCTCACGCTCGCACTGCTCGTCGAGCGAATGACCGCCGGCGCTGCGCTGTTCGGGCTTCCCACACCTCGCATCGCAGTTGGCGAGCCTGCGAACCTCACGCTCGTGGATCTCTCAGCCGTTTGGGTGGCGGGCGAGCAAGGTTGGGAGAGTCGCTCGGAGAACTGCTGTTTCGCTGGGCGCCGTTTGACCGGACGCGTGCTTATGACAGTCGCAGCTGGTGGCGTTGCCTATCGTGAGCGCGCATTCTCGATCGTGGCCGCATGACGCTGCTCAAACGTGAAGAGGCCGTGCTCGTGATCGTCGACGTACAGGAGGGCTTTCGCTCCTATGCATCGTTCAACGGCGTCGCTCAAGCGTGTTCGAAGCTCGTGCAAGGGGCCCGCATCCTGAATGTGCCTCGGCTGATAAGCGAGCAGTACCCAAAGGGGCTCGGCCATACCGCGCCCGAGGTGAGCCTGGAGGACGAGCGCAGGATCGAGAAGACGGTGTTCTCCGCGGCACGCGCTGAGGGCTTCGATCTCGCCGGTCGCACCCAGGCGATCGTGTGTGGGATCGAGACTCACGTGTGCGTCTCCCAGACCGTCCACGACCTACTCTCCGGCGGCGTGGAGGTACACGTGCCCGCCGATGCTGTCGGCTCACGCAACGAGCTCGACTACATGCGTGGCCTTGAGCGCCTCCAGCGCGCTGGCGCAGTCGTGAGCACGGTCGAGTCGGTCCTATTCGAGCTGCTTGAGCGAGCGGGCACGCCCGAGTTCAAGGCCGTGCAGAGGCTGATCCTCTGATGGCCTCCCGCGAGGCCTATGTACTGCTCGAGGACGGCGCCCGCTTCGACGGAGAGGCGTGCGCCGCTGAGGCCAACGCCGTGGGAGAGGTTGTGTTCACCACCGGCATGTCCGGCTACCAGGAGTCCGTCACCGACCCTTCGTTTGCCGGACAGCTGGTCACATTCACCTACCCTCACATCGGCAACTACGGAGTGAGCAAACGGGCGATGGAGTCTGAGCGCATATGGGCGCGCGCAGCCATCATGCGCGAGGCGTGCAACCGCGAGGACTCACCCGAGGCCGAGCGCGGTTGGCTTGACTGGCTGACCGACTGCGAGATCCCCGCGATCAGTGGTGTCGACACACGCGCGCTGGTGCGCCACATCCGCGAGGCGGGCGCGATGCGTGGCGGCATCTTCCTCCAAGAGGTGGATGAGCACGAAGCACGCGAGCTGATCGACGCCGAGCCGTCGATGGTTGGACAGGATCTCGCAGCGGCGGTAACCCCCGATGAGGTGAGTCGCCACGGAGAAGGGCACGGACCGCTGATAGCCGTGATCGACACGGGCATCAAGCTCTCAATCGTGCGCAACCTGACCGAGCGCGGTGCACGCGTGGCGTTGCACCCGTGCTCGGTATCAGCCGAGCAGCTGCTCGCAGAAGCGCCCGATGCGGTCTTCGTCGCCAACGGTCCCGGCGACCCGGCGGCCCTCGGCTACGTCGTTGACACGGTGCGCCAGCTCGTCGGTCGCAAGCCGGTGTGGGGCATCTGCCTGGGCCACCAGCTGCTCTGTCGCGCACTCGGCCTTCAGACATACAAGCTCCCGTTCGGCCACCGTGGCGCCAACCATCCGGTCAAGGATCTGCACACCGGTCATGTGGAGATCACATCGCAGAACCACGGCTTCGCCGTGCTCGGGCCAGGGGGAGCAAAAACGCTCGACAGCAACGAGCCCGTCCGTTGGGATACCGACTTCGGAGTGGCCCAGCTCACGCACGTGAACCTGTATGACCGCACAGTCGAGGGCTTCGAGCTGCTCGACGTGCCTGGGGGAGCGGTGCAATACCACCCGGAGGCAGGCCCCGGACCCCACGACAGCCTGCACCTGTTCGATCGCTTCTTGGAGCGCATTGCCCAGGCGTAATGACATCCACACGATCCTGATCCTGGGCTCAGGCCCGATCGTGATCGGTCAGGCCGCCGAGTTCGACTACTCAGGCGTTCAGGCATGCAAGGTCTTGCGGGAGGAGGGATATCGGGTCGTGCTGGTCAACTCCAATCCGGCCACCATCATGACCGACCCTGAGTTCGCCGACGCCACCTATGTCGAGCCGCTGCTGCCGGGACCGGTGGCAAAGATCATCGAGCGCGAGCGCCCCGACGCGCTGTTGCCCACGCTTGGTGGACAGACGGCGCTGAATCTAGCCAAGGCGCTGCACGAGGAGGGCACGCTCGAGCGCTATGGCGTCGAGCTGATCGGAGCCAACTACGACGCCATCACACGCGCCGAGGACCGCCACCTGTTCGGGGCGGCCATGACTCGTGCTGGTCTGAGCATGCCCAACAGCGCAATCGCCACTACGCTCGCAGAGGCGCTGGAGGCGCTGCCATTACTCGGCCTGCCGTGCATCGTGCGTCCAGCCTTCACGCTCGGCGGACGGGGTGGAGGGATCGCTCGCACCAGCGCGGAGTTCGAGCTGATAGCAAGCAGGGGCATCGAGGCGTCGCCGATCGGCCAGGTGTTGCTCGACCAGTCGGTGCTCGGCTGGGGTGAGTTCGAGCTCGAGGTGATGCGCGACAAAGCGGACAACGTGGTGATCGTCTGCTCGATCGAGAACATCGACCCGATGGGCGTTCACACAGGCGACTCGGTCACCGTCGCCCCGCAGCAAACTCTCACCGACGCGCTCTACCAGCGCTTGCGCGATCAGGCGATCGCTGTGATCCGTGCTGTGGGTGTTGAGACGGGTGGCTCCAACGTCCAGTTTGCGGTGAATCCCTCAACCGAGGAGATCCACGTAATTGAGATGAATCCCCGCGTGTCACGCTCCTCGGCGCTTGCTTCGAAGGCGACGGGCTTTCCAATCGCGAAGATAGCCGCTCGCTTGGCGGTCGGCTATCTGCTCGAGGAGATCACCAATGACATCACCGGTGTCACTCCCGCGAGCTTCGAGCCAACCATCGACTACGTCGTCGTGAAGTGGCCGCGCTTTGCCTTCGAGAAGTTCCCGGGCGCAACCCCAACCCTCTCAACACACATGAAGTCGGTGGGCGAGGCCATGGCGATCGGCCGCACCTTCTCGCAGGCCTTCACGAAGGCGTTGCGCTCGCGTGAGCTGGACAAGGCGCCGCGTCTGCGTGCGCATTCCGTCGAGCAGTTGCTCGAGGATCTAGCCACTCCCACGGCTGACCGCTACGAGACGATCCTCGAGCTGCTCGCTCGCAACGTCGGTATTGATCCGGTCCACGAGCGCACCTCGATCGACCCATGGTTCTTGCGTGAGCTTGAGCAAATAGCCAAGCATCCCGAGGCGTCGTTCCGTGGCGAGCGCTCGTTCAAGTCGGTCGACACCTGCGCCGCTGAGTTCCCCGCGCGCACTCCCTATTACTACTCGGGGTGGGAGCGTCCCCCGAAGGGGGACAGGCATGCGGCACACGAGGTCGTGCGAGGCGATAAGCCTTCGATCATGATTCTCGGAGCGGGGCCGAACCGCATCGGCCAGGGGATCGAGTTCGACTATTGCTGCGTCCACGCCGCCATGACGGTGCGTGAGTCAGGGCGAGATGCGGTAATCGTCAACTGCAACCCCGAGACGGTCTCCACCGACTACGACACCTCCGACCGCCTCTACTTCGAGCCGCTCACGCTCGAGGATGTGCTCGGGGTCATCGATGTGGAGCATCCTGAGGGGGTGATCGTGCAGTTCGGCGGACAAACACCGCTCAAGCTCGCCGACGGTCTTGTCAAGGCGGGTGTGCCCCTGCTTGGCACGAGTGTGGACGCGATCGACCTAGCGGAGGATCGCGGGCGCTTTGGCGCGCTGCTCGAGCAACTGGGCTACCAGGCGCCGCCCTATGCCACTGCGTGCTCGGTCTCAGAAGCGCTGGAGAAGGCCGAGGATGTCGGCTTCCCGCTGCTCGTACGCCCGTCCTATGTGCTCGGCGGACGAGCGATGGAGATCGTCTACTCGAGCGACGGCCTTGCCGACTACCTGCGTCGCGAGGCGCCCGCGCCAGAGGACAACGCAGTTTCCCAGCCGAGTTCTCCGCAGCTGCGCGTCCTCGAGACGCCCGGAGCGGCCAGCAACCAAGAACGCCCCCCATCCCCCCCAAATCAACAGGCGTCCACAATGAGTAGAGCGCCCGCTCAGCCCTCAAGCAGACCAACCATCTTCTTGGACCGGTTTTTGGAGAACGCAGTTGAGGTCGACGTCGACGCGCTCTGCGATGGCCACGAGGTGTGGATCGGCGGGATCATGCAGCACGTTGAGGAGGCGGGCGTGCACTCCGGCGACAGCGCCTGCGTGCTGCCGCCGCACTCGCTCGGTGCGGACATGCTTGAGCAGATCAGGGTCGCCACCCGCGACATCGCGCTGGGCGTCGGGGTCGTTGGCCTGATGAACGCCCAGTACGCAGTGCACGAAGGTCACCTGTATGTGATCGAGGCCAACCCGCGCGCCTCGCGCACCGTCCCGTTCGTCTCCAAGGCCGTCGGCCTGCCACTTGCCAAGCTCGCCTGTCGCATCATGCTCGGTGAGCGCATCGCGGAGCTTGAGCTGCCAAGCGGACATGAGGGCGTCGGCTTCGGCAACCACGTATCGGTCAAGGAGGCGGTGTTGCCGTTCGATCGCTTCGAGGGCGCCGACTCACTGCTAGGGCCGGAGATGCGCTCCACCGGCGAGGTGATGGGCATCGCACGCGACTTTCCTACCGCCTTTGCAAAGGCCCAAGCCGCCGCCGGCTCGCCGCTGCCGAGCTCCGGCACCGCGTTTATCACCGTCACCGACGGCGACAAGCCCGGCGTCTTCGCTGTCGCTCAGATCCTGCACGACAATGGCTTTCACATCCTCGCCACAGGTGGCACAGCCGAGGCGATCGCGCGCATGGGGGTGCCCGTTGAGACCATCAACAAGATCGGCGAGGGCTCCCCGCACGTAGTTGACCGGATCGAGCGAGGCGATGTCAATCTGATCGTCAACACCCCTACTGGCTCAGGCGCCCGCAGCGACGGCTGGGAGATCCGCCGCGCCGCCATCGCCCACGGCATTCCTTGCCTCACCACCCTGTCCGCGGGAGTCTCCGCGGCGCGTGCCATTGCTCAAGCCATCAAGCTCGGCGAGCCAGACGTGCTCTCCCTGCAAGAGCTTCACCGGGCGGCGCCAACCGCCGGCACTCCCAATGAGGCCGGGGTGGCGTGAGCGCCAACGGGCTGCCCGTCGATGCGCAGGAGCGCAATATCGCGCTAGGCGATCGGTTGGGCACGCCAACCGGGTCGCGCTCGCTCGCTCCTTTGGGACGACGGTTGCTCACCGTCACCCGTATGCGGGAGCTTGGCGCCTATCGCATCCTTCACGCCACTGACCCGAGTGGGCACGCGCCCGATCCGGGGCAGTTCGCCATGCTCGCCGCCGCCGAGCGCTGGGGCGCCGGAGAGGATGAGCGTCCCTACCTGCCGCGCGCTTTCTCCTATGCGCGCTGGAGCGCCGGCGAGGCCCAATTCCTGCTCGAGGATGTCGGCCCCGGCACACATCGACTGTGCGAGCTGCGCGAAGGCGACAGCCTGTGGGCGCTCGGGCCGCTCGGGCAGGGCTTCACCGCGCCTAAGGACGCACGTCGCGCACTGCTGGTAGGGGGAGGAGTGGGGATCGCGCCGCTGGCCATCTGGCAGGATCAGCTCGGCGAGCAAGCAACCGTGCTGCTCGGCTTCCGTGACCGCGCCCACGCCGAGGGCGCCGCACTGCTCAGCAACGCGCTCGTCACCTCCGATGACGGATCTGTCGGTCGGCATGGTCTCGTCACCGACCTGCTGCGCGCAGAGCTCGACCGTGAAGCCCACGCCAACGTTTACGCATGTGGGCCTCCTGCCATGCTCGAGGCGGTTCGAGCGCTGTGCGCCGAGCGCGGCGTCCCCGCCCAGCTCGCGCTCGAGGCTGGGATGGCATGCGGTTTCGGAGCTTGTTTTGGATGCGTCGTTCCCAAGCGAGGTGGTGGCTATCTGCGCGTTTGCATCGACGGTCCTGTAATCGACGCCGCTCAGCTCAACAGCGTCGAGGAGCACGCAGGGAGCCCTGGGTGAGCGTTATTCAGCTAGGCAAGGCCCCTAACGCTAGAGACGCGGCCCCAAGCGTTTCCCAACTACGCCCGCAACATACGAGCTGGATGCCATGAGCCTCGAATTCTGTGGCTTGCAACTAGCCCACCCGATCATCAACGGCTCTGGCACGTTCGACGCCATCGCCGCGCGACGCGTGTTCGGAGACGCTCTGCAAAGCGAGTTCCCGTTCGCCGCATTCGTGTCGAAGACGATCACGCTCGCCCCACGCGCCGGCAATCCGCCGCCGCGACTGTGGGAGGCCCAGGCGGGCCTCGTCAACTCGATCGGTCTGCCCAACAAGGGCCTCGAGCGCTACATGTCCGAGGACTTGCCTGAGCTTGAGCGGCTGCCAGTGCCGCTGATCACGAACGTGATGGGCTCAACCGCTGAGGAGATCGCCGAGCTCCTACGGGCGTGTGACACACGCGAGGAGATAGCCGCCGTTGAGCTCAACGTCTCTTGCCCGAACGTGCATACGGGCCTTGACATTGGTTCCGATCCCGTTCAACTAGAGCGCGTTTTGCGCATCGTCAGGCCTGTATTTCGCAAGCCTCTGATCGTGAAGCTAACGCCCAACTGCGCGGATGTAGCCGAGTGTGCTCGCGCCGCGCAGGATGGCGGTGCAGACGCCGTATCGCTGATCAACACGCTCCGTGCGATGGCGCTCGCGCCGCCGAGCACAGGCGGAGGAGATCGCCCTCAGCGGCTCTCCTGGCTGGGGGGAGGGACAGGTGGGCTCTCTGGAGCCGCAGTGCGTCCCGTCGCACTCGCGCAGGTGAGCGCAGTCGCAAGACGCGTCACAATCCCAGTCGTTGGAATGGGAGGGGTTCAGAATGCCATCCACGCTCGCCAGTTTCTCGATGCCGGCGCACAGCTCGTAGCGGTAGGCACGGAGAGCTTTCGCGACCCTGCGGTGGCATCACGAATCGCATGCCAGCTCCTTGATGAGCATCTGCTCGCATAGGCCCGAATAGACCAGGGCACAGTCAAGCTCGTGCTTGACGCGTCAGGCGATAGCCGTCCCTTCAGTCCATTCTGACCGGTCCACATCGGTCGGGTTTAGAGGCCTAAAAACCCCTGCAAACCAGCCACACCACCATCCACCATCCTCGACATACCTAAAGCTCGACCTGAGCTTGATGCGAATTCGCCATGTTTGTCTTGAACAGCGCGCGCGGGTGTGTAGACTCGCCGCCCATGCCAACCGCGACGGGCCCGATGTCTTCGACCATGACCTCCAAGCCGTCCGCCGCCCCCGAGCGGTCACTCAATCAGCGTATGGACGCGCTTGCGCGTGCCAACCGCATCCGAACAGAGCGGGCGCAACTCAAGCGCGACCTGAAGGCAGGCCGGCTGTCCATCCACACGCTGCTGCTCAAACCGCCCGAGTACGTTGAGACAGCCAAGGTCTTCGACATGATGCTTGCCGTCCCCAAGTACGGCCGCGTGAAGGTCAACAAGATTCTCGCTCTCTGCCGCATCTCCCCGAGCAAGACAATCGGTGGGCTGTCAGAGCGCCAGCGCAGCGAGCTGGTTTCACTGCTTCGCCGCTGAAACAGCAGTACCGCCGTTCTCGACATTAGGGTCTCGCGCGTGGCATGCGTCTTTGTAATAACGGGACCCTCCGGGGTGGGGAAGGGCACGCTCATCCGTGGTCTGATGGAGCGCCTTCCACAGCTCGAGCTCTCCGTTTCAGCCACCACACGCCAACCGAGGCCGGGTGAGCAGCACGGAATCGACTACCACTTCCTCTCGAGCGCTGAGTTCGAGCGTCACGTGCAGGAGGGGGAGTTCGTGGAGCACGCCGACTATGCGAGCCGTCGCTACGGCACCCTGCGCAGCGAGCTCGAGGGGCGGGTCGCAAAGGGAACCCCAGTCGTACTCGAGATAGAGGTCCAGGGCGCACGGCAGGTGCGCGCCGCCATGCCCTCCGCAGTGCAGGTGTTCATCGCGCCACCCTCGCTGCAAGCGCTGCGCACCCGCCTGATCGGACGTGGCACCGATGAGAGCGAGGAGGTCGAGCGCCGCCTCGCCGTCGCCGAGCAAGAGCTAGCCGCACGCGACGAGTTCGCCCACGTCGTCGTCAACGACCGGCTCGAAGACGCGCTTGGCGAGCTCGTGGCGGTAGTAGCCGGCGAGCTTTGCGACAAAGCGTAAGCCACTACACTGCTAGGTCCACAAGGAAAGGCACCTCCCGACCATGATGACCTCACCCCGCATCGATCGTCTGCTCGATAACGTCGACTCCAATTACGCGAGCGTTCTCGTGGCCGCCAAGCGCGCCCGTCAGATCAACAGCTACTACCACAACCTCGGTGAGGGAGCCTTCGAGGAATTCCCGCCGCCGATGATCGAGACTTCCTCAAAGAACTACCTCACGATCGCACTCGAGGAAGTCGCGGCAGGGAAGATCAAGTACCACTACCGCTAGGCCGTGAGGGGCTGTGAGCGGCGTCATGCTGCGTCCTCGTTCGCTTATGTGCGACCAGCACACTGCGCTCACTGCGTCCTTGCCTGACTGCCCCTAGCCCCTCACGGGCTCTGTTGCATAGTTCGCAAGCTTTTCGGCAGAGCTTGTCACCCTTCGTAATCGACTGTAGAACCCTTACATGCCCAGGATCCTGCTCGGCGTCAGCGGCGGCATTGCCGCCTATAAGGCGCTCGAGCTCATACGACTGGCGACTGCAGGCGGACATTCTGTACGCGTCGTGCAGACGCCCACCAGTCAGCGCTTCGTAGGGGAGGCGTCGTTTGCCGCGCTCAGCGGGGCGCCCGTGCTCACCGATGAGTTCGAGCATGACCCGGCACGCGGAGCATTCCCTGGCCAGGAGCTTCCCACCCACCAGCCGCTCAGCCACCTGCAGCTGGTTGCAAACGCAGATCTCTATCTGATTGCGCCCGCGTCGGCCAACACGCTCGCAAAGCTTGCAGCGGGGCTCGCCGACAACCTGCTGATGAGCTGCGCGCTCGCTGCAACTTGTCCTGTGGTGGTGGCGCCCGCGATGAACAATCACATGTACGAGCATGCCGCCACGAAGGCCAACCTCGAGCTGCTGCAGGCGCGCGGTGTGCACATCGTCCAGCCAGGCTTCGGGCGTCTGGCATCGATCGGGGAGCACGGTGTGGGCCGTCTGGCCGAGCCCGAGCAGTTGCTCGCCACATGCGAGGAGATCCTCGCGGGTGGCGCTGCACTCACTGGCGCTCGCTCTCACATCAAGGAGAGCTCCCCAAGCGGCGTGAATTGGAATGGGCTGCGGGTGCTCGTAACCGCCGGCGGCACGCGCGAGCCAATCGACAGTGTGCGCTTCGTTGGCAACAGCTCATCGGGGCGCATGGGGCTTGCGCTCGCCCAAGCGGCACGTCTTCGGGGGGCTGAGGTTACGCTCGTGGCAGCCAACGTTGGCCTTGAGCCACCGCATGGCATCGCGGTCCGTCGCGTGAGCACCGCCGCCGAGCTTCAGGCCACCTGCGAGCAGGAGTTCCCCAGCTGCGACGTGCTGTTGATGGCGGCCGCCGTTGCTGACTTCCGACCCTTGGGTCCTGTTGACGGCAAGATCAAGAAGGGGGGACGCCAGCACCTCACAATCGAGCTCGAGTCCACAGCCGACGTGCTCTGTGAGCTCTCAAGTCGGCGCGAGCCCGGCCAGACATTGATCGCTTTCGCCGCCGAGCATGGCCCGGAGGCGCAAGAGCACGCTCGCTCGAAGCTCGCCGCCAAGGGCGTGGACGCTGTTGTCTTCAACGACATCTCTCGCGCCGACATCGGCTTTGAGTCAGACAGCAACGAGGTCACCATCATCACAGCCGACGGTGACGAGCAGGTCCCGCGCGCTCCTAAGCAGAGCATCGCAAGCGCAATCCTCGATGTGGTCGCCCGCTTGCGCGAGGAAACCGCTTGAACGCCCTGGTTAAAATAGATACATGGACAGCGTCTATGAACTCTATCGGCGTGGATGTGACCTGCTCGATCACGGTGACCATATGGCAGCCATCCTGCCGCTCACACGTGCCCGCGAGCTGGAGCCCACGAAGACCTCTATCCGCGAGGCGCTCGGGCGAGCGCTGTTTCACGCACAACACTACGAGCGAGCCGCCGAGGAGTTCCGGGCGGTGGCGGCCGCTGCGCCTACGAACGACTACGCGCTCTTCTGCCTAGGCCGCTCGATGCAGCTGCTTGGGCGCCACCGCGAGGCTTGCCAACCACTTGCCGTCGCCTGCTCGATGAGCCCCACCCGCGCGGACTACCGCCTCTACCGCGACCGTGCCCGAAGAGACGCCTCAAGCTCATGAGAGACCCCATTGCGAGCGTTCTCGATAGACCCGCTCTCGCTCCCACCCCGAGCCCCGATGCTATTCTCGAAGGACAACTTTCGAGTCGTCGCACACACGGCGGCTAGCAGCACCGAAAGTGGGCGCACGCCCGCTTTTTTTTACGCCTCGTTCCTGGGAAGAGAGTCAAATAGTCGATGTCAGCACTGCAGTCCGAGATAGAGGAGCGCCTAGCCACAAGCGAGCCTGACGTGGAAGTGCTGCTCGCTGAGGTTGTGAGGGTCCCCGCCCAAGCTCCTACGCTGCGCGTGTTCATCGACCATCCGGATGGCGTCACCCTCGCTCTGTGTGAGCGCGTCACCGCACTGCTCCCGGATCTGCGCGATCGCTATGCGCTCGAGGTTTCCTCGCCTGGCAGCGAGCGCCCACTTACAAAGCCCAGCCATTTTCGTCGCTTCGTCGGTAGACGCGCTCGCGTGCGAACACGCGAGCCCCGCCCCGTTCCGACAGCTGGATCGGCCGCTGAGCGGCGCGCCAAGAGCATCACTGGAGAGCTCGTCGGAGTCACCGACAGCGAGATCACACTGGCCGCCGACGGGGGCGTCATCGCGATCCCCTATTCGGAGATTCGTCGTTCGAACCTCGTCGAGGAGTAGCTATGTCACGCGAGATCCTGGAAGCCATGAATGCGCTTGCACGCGAGAAGGGCATTGAGCCCGAGAAGTTGATGATCGCGCTCGAGGACGCGCTGCTCTCCGCCTACAAGAAGCAGCCCGGATCAGCCAAGTATGCACGCGTGGAAATGGACCGCGAGACCGCCGACTTCCGCGTCATCGAACTGATAGTCCCCGAGCGCCTGGAGGCCCACCTGATCGTTGAGACGATCGACGAGGGCACGGTCGTAGACCCCGAGACCGGTGAGCTGCGCGAACCGGAGGAGCCGGAAATCGATCCAGCCAAGTTCGAGCAGTACCGCGACCAGATCGGCGAACAGGACGTAACGCCTGAGGACTTCGGCCGCATCGCCGCGCAGACCGCCAAGCAGGTGATCCTGCAGCGCATTCGCGAGGCGGAGCGCGACATGATGTTCGAGGAGTACCGCGACCGCGTCGGTGAGCTCATTACAGGGATCGTGCAGCAGTCCGACTCGCGCTACACGCTCGTGCAGTTGCGCGAGCGCGTCGAGGCGCTCTTGCCGAAGTCAGAGCAGGTGGATGGCGAGCGCTACGACCACTCACAGCGCATCAAGGCAGTCATCAAGGAGGTCTCGCCCTCCACCAAGGGCCCCTCAATCATCGTCTCCAGGCGTGATCCGGAGCTGATCAAGAAGCTGTTCGAGCTGGAGGTCCCCGAGATCGCCGATGGCCTCGTGGAGATCGCCAACGTCGCCCGCGAGCCGGGCTACCGCTCAAAGATCGCCGTGGTCTCACACGCCGACGGCGTCGACCCTGTCGGCGCGTGCGTCGGCCCACGTGGCTCACGCGTGCGCATGGTCGTATCCGAGCTGCGCGGCGAGAAGATAGACATCATCCCCTTCAACGATGAGCCCGCCCGCTTTGTGGCCAAGGCGCTCTCGCCCGCACGAGTGCGCGAGGTGCTGGTCGACGACGAGGCCAAGCAGGCCACTGTGATCGTGCCCGACGATCAGCTCTCGCTCGCTATCGGCAGGGAGGGTCAGAACGCTCGTCTTGCTGCGCGTCTCACTGGCTGGCGCGTGGACATTCGCTCGGAGACCGAGTTCGCCGCCGAGGAGGCCGAGCACGGTTACGAGGAGGAGGAGGCACAGGGCCGCTGCGCCGCAGTTCTCTCAAACGGCCGACGTTGCCCAAACGCCTCCCTGCCCGGGTCGCGCTACTGCGGACTGGAGTCCCATCAGGCGCTCGCCTCAATTGACACCGACAATGTCGCCGACCTCGCGCCGCAAGCCAATGGGCAGGCAGCCGAGGACACTGCAGAGGAGACTGCAACGGAGGTCGAGGCAGCTCCGCAGGAGTCGCTCATATCCGAGCAGCCCCAGTCCGAGCAGGCGCCTGTCGCACAAGACAGGGGCGCAAGCGAGGCGACCGAGGGGCAAGCGTCATAGCCGCACACGTCCCCCGGCGCCGCTGCGTCGGGTGCGGACGCATTGCGTCCAAGCCCGAGCTCGTGCGTCTGGCGGCCGTCGCTGCTGGACGCGAGAACCGTCTTACAGCGGCGTTCGACCGTACCGGCACAATGCCCGGTCGCGGCGCCTACGTGTGCCGTAGTGAGCGCCAAGATGGCCCTAGTGATGACTGCATGAGGCTCGCCACTAGGCGAGGGGTGTTGCCACGTGCCTTTCGCAGCGCCGTGGACGTCCCCGCCGAGCTCGTAGAATCGGAGAGTCGATGAGTAAGAAGCGAGTTCACGAAATTGCCAAGGAGCAAGGCGTCTCGAGCAAGGATCTGCTCGAGAAGCTCGCCGTTGCAGGAGTGGCGGCGAAGGTAGCCGCATCCTCCGTCGAGGAGGCCGACGCGTTGCGAGCCCTCGGTCGCAACGGCGCCCCAGCGACGGCCACAGCCACGAAGCCCGAAGCACCTGCCGCGAGCTCTCCCGATGGGACTGGGGCGTCGAGCACTCCAAGCACAACCGCCAATCAGACCACGGTCAAGACCACCCAGGCGAGCGTCGACACTGCCCCCACGAATGCCGC
This sequence comes from Solirubrobacteraceae bacterium, assembly GCA_049278415.1. Taxonomy (GTDB): domain Bacteria; phylum Actinomycetota; class Thermoleophilia; order Solirubrobacterales; family Solirubrobacteraceae; genus Palsa-744. The sequence continues at coordinate 170 of JBAPMC010000270.1, read as the reverse complement.
GGCTGCAAGTTCCGACAGCACTCCAGCCGCCCAAGCTCAAACGGGAACCGCAGTCCCAGAGACAGGTGCTCCAGAGGGCGCTCCAGCCTCTGAGGCGCAGGCAGCGGGCGAGCGCGTGCGCCCGACGCGCGATTCACGCACCGGCGAGCTCGCACCGGCGGCGGCTACAG
>JBAPMC010000269.1:0-3417 GCA_049278415.1 Solirubrobacteraceae bacterium | reverse complement strand
GAGACCGCGATCCTGCCCCAAACTCATCGATCCTGAATGGTGGCGCTTGGCAAACACGACCACGACCACAGTGATCCGAACCGGGGCACACGGGAGAATCGTCGCTGACCTCCGTCTCGCCAGTGGCGCTACCGACTCCGGGGCCATGTCGTCTCACCCAATTTGCGACTGGTCGGCGAACACGAACCCCGACTACAACTCGCCCCCTGATCACGACCACACTTACGGCCAAGACCAACTTAGCCCAAAACCTCGACGTACCCGTCGGTCCCGTGCACCCGGATCCGCTGCCCGTCGCGGATGAGCCGGGTGGCGCGCTCCACCCCCACGACAGCCGGCAGCCCGTACTCACGCGCGATCACCGCACCATGGGTCATGAGGCCGCCGACCTCGGTGATCAAGCCGGCGATCGTCACGAACAGAGGGGTCCAGCTGGGATCGGTGTACGTGGTGACCAGAATGTCGCCCGGCTCAAGGTCTGCTTGCGCCATGTCCAGGATGACGCGCGCCCTCCCTTCGACGGCTCCGGCAGACACCGGGAGACCAACAAGTGCGCCGGCAGGGAGATCCTCACGCCGGTAGCTCCCGGTGAGGACCTCGCCCTCCGAGGTCAGCACTCGCGGCGGCGTCAGCGACAGATATGAGTTGAACGCGTCCTTGCGCTGTTGGATGAGCTTGTGATCTACCTCCTGGTCGCGCGCGACGTCATGAAACTCGTGGAGTGTCAGATAGAAGATGTCCTGCGCCTCGAGCAGCACGCCCGCGAGCTTCAGGCGCTCCGCCTCGCGCAGCAGAGCCTGCTTGTAGACGAAGTAGCGGCTGACCATTCCGTACTTCGGATACTCGCGGTAGCCGGTGAAGGTCCTGACCCTGTCGATCATCTGCTCGGTCTCCCCTGCCTTGCGCTCGCCGTCGGGCAGGTCGCGGAGCGCTGCCAGCAGCTCCTGTTCCTTCATGGCGGCTTCTCGCCGTCCCTGCTCGAACCGCTGCGTTCCCGCGCCCGGCTCGAAGTTCCTGACATGAGCGAGAATCATCGGCACGAGGGCAGACGGCTGCTCGCTCCACCGCGTCCGGGTGATGTCAATCTCACCGGTGCACCGCATGCCGTAGGAGTCCAGATATGCCTGGATGGCTTCACGCGCCTCCTTGCCACCCGGAAGGGCGGACATATGGTCTAGGAAGTGCTCATCATCGACATCCCGCAGGAACGCGACGACGTCCGGGAACGGGCGGATCACATCTGCCACGTTCAGCAGCGCGAGCCCCATCTCCGAGGTGACGTTCCCGGCCACGGACTGTGTGAGCGTGTCAGCCACGTTCTTCTCGCCCAGCCACTCCCCCATGTGCTCGTTCAGCCAGCGACCGGCCTCCGCCGCGGAGGTGATCACCTCCAGGCCGCGTGGATCGAAGATGACCCGCCTCAGCTCTGGGAGGTCCGCCAGGATGAGCTCGATCAGCTCTGGTCCGGACTTCGCCTCGATCGTCCGCTTCAGCGCGGCGGTCGACGCCTGGCCTCGCTCGATCAGCTCTCCCACGATCGCCGGGTCGGCATCGAGCGGTTCCTGTTCGGCGAGGGCGAACACCCCGGTGAGCTCCTCGTCAGGGCGAGCCGCAACGAAGTGGCCGCGCTCCACGATCGTCCGCAGCGCGTCACCCATCAGCGGATCGGACCCCCCCATGGCGCGGAGTAGCCCCGCTCGAGTTGTGGGCGCACCGAGCATCTCGGTGACGTCGACGAAGAGCCTTCCGCCCGCCACGGACATCGGCCGCGGAGTGGTGAGCTGCCACAGCGAGAGTCCCAGCGGCTTGATGGGGTCCGTCATCATCTGCTGGTGTCCCACGGAGACGTAGACGTGGTTCTTGTGATCTCCCACCTCAGGGACGGGAAAGAGCGTCGTGATCGGGCGGCTCTGCACGATCTGGAACCCGTCCTGCGCCCGGCACCACTCGATGTCCTGGGGGCGCCCGAAGAACTCCTCGATCCGCCGTCCCAGCTGCACGAGCTGAAGGATGTCCCCATCCTGAAGCGCCGGCTGCTCGTTGGCGAGTGTCCGTAGGACGATCGCACCATCGCGCACCGTGTAGACGTCCGGGTTCACCCGTCCTGAGACCAATTCCTCGCCCAAGCCAGGGATGGCCTCCACAATGGCGAGCTTCCGGTTGCAGGTCAGCGGGTCGGCGGTGAACAGTATCCCCGAGGCGATCGGCTGGACCATCTGCTGCACTACCACGGCCATCTGGACGTGCCGGTTCTCGATACCACCCCGCAAGCGATAGGTCACGGCCCGCTCGCTGAACAGTGAGGCCCAGCACCGGCGAACGTCTCGCAGGATCGCCTCCAGACCGCAGACGTTCAGATAGGTGTCGTGCTGACCCGCGAAGGATGCCGTCGGCGAGTCCTCCGCAGTGGCGCTGGAGCGGACCGCGTAGGCGAGGTCCTCGCCACACTGGACCAACGCGCCAGCGACCGCTTCCGCCAGGTCACCGGGAAGGACGATCTCCTCAACCCTTCTGCGAAGCTTGGCGCTAAGCGCGGCCACATCCTCTCGGTCCGCGAGCTTCAAGCCGGAGAGGCGATCGAGTTGTGCATGGATCGACGGCGCCTGGGCTACGGTCCGCCGGAATGCCTCTGTCGTGATGCAGAACCCGGGCGGCACCCGCACCCCCTCGATCCGCAGGAGCTCTCCCAGAAGCGCCCCCTTGCCGCCTGCCATCGCAACCTGAGTCCGATCGATCTCCTGGATATCCAATACGTCATCGCCCATTCGGTTCACCTCCGTCGGAGTTGCCCGCGCAACCCGTTCGAGATCTCTCTTTTGCTATGCGGCGGGCGATTATGCAGCACGAATCGCGGCCTCATGAGGGCCTTCGATCCGGTATAAATTGGAAGTGGAGAGGAGAGGTTTCGCGATCGGCCATTCGAGGCCCTTTGCCAGCGTCAGCAGCCATCCCTCAACGGCAGGTTCGCGTCGGCGCCTTGCGTCACCCCCGAAAGAATTCCGCGAGGAGTGTCGGATCAGGGCAAAGGTAATCGTAGAAGGGGTGAACGGCGGTCCACAAGGGGCCACCCCGACTGACAGGAGATGATTCGAGATGCAGTATTTGGTTTCTGTGATCGACGACGGCGCCGGCCCTGACACCCCGACGGAGGACGCTGCCATCGACGTGTTCAACGAGCGGCTCCAGGCCGAGGGGTACTGGGTGTTTGCCGGCGGCCTCGGGTCGCCCGACCCGGCCACCGTCATCGACAACCGAGGTGACGAGGTGGTGATCACCGACGGGCCCTTCGTGGAGTCAAAGGAGTACATCGCCGGCTTCTGGATCATTAATGCTCCCGACCTCGACGTGGCGCTCAAGCTCGCCACCGAAGGGTCGAAGGCCTGCAACCGGAAGATCGAGGTGCGGCCGTGCCTGTAA
>JBAPMC010000268.1:0-1993 GCA_049278415.1 Solirubrobacteraceae bacterium | reverse complement strand
TCAACGAAACACAACGACCGTACTCAAAACGATATTCAGTCGCCGCTTCCCCAGGTTCACTGCGCGGATTGATCCCACCCAAAAGCGTCGCAGCGTCGCTCGTCACATCAGACACAGAATCGCTGCCCACTTCAACCGTCGGAGCACCAGGAGGTTCCGGCGGAGCAACCAAAACCTTACCGTCCACAGGATCGAGGACATACACAGTCTGCGCCGAGCAATCAACCGCGACACCACTTCCCCGCCCGCCCGGAATCGCAACCGATTCGAGCAAAGCTCCGCCAGCGTCCAATCTCACCAAAGCAGAAAACTCCTCGACATACAAATCTTCAGAGCACGGATCAACCGTCATGCCAGCCACAAATTCTTTGACCCCAGATTTGCCGCTCGAAGCCTCGAGCACTTCTTCGTTCAATACGACACCAGATTGGTTGTACTCGACGATCTCCAGGTGGGCGCCTTTAGTGATAAGCCGGTAGAAGTCGTGTGCCGAATTAATTGCAAGGCCAGGAAGCCCGCCGGCCGCTCCGCTGCCACCCGTGCTAACGAAACTAGCAAACAAATTCACGAGTCCGTTTGAGAGTCTGTCTACACCTACACCCGTGTAAAAATTGCTGGGGTCTGGCGGTGCCGGATGTTTCTCAGAGAGCCAGACTTCTCCCATCTCATCAACCGCAATGCCTGTCAGATCTTCGAAAGAAGCTACCCTAACCGACTTAGTCGTGATCTGCCCGACGTATTCCCCATTGGGGGCGAACTTGTCCACGACCTTATGCCCTAGATCGAGGACGTATACGTCTCCGTTGGAGGGATCGGCGCTTGTACAAGCCGCACCGGCGAGTTTACGCAAAGAGCAGGAATCATCGACCGCGATCCCCGAAGGCGATTCGCCTGCAGGCTCGGCGAGCCGGCCCGTTTCTATTTCGTCTTCACCGCCACCGCTGCCCGCGACTTTGTCTTTTACGATTTTTCCTTCTATTTCATATTCGCCGCTGCCGTCGAACTGGCCAAGGAACACGCCGGTCGTACTGAACCTCTCGACACGATTATTCCCCCCGTCCAGCACATACACCGTATGCGTCGCTTCGTTGACCGCGACACCCGAGGGTTCCTGCAGCTGCCCGGGCCCTGAGCCCTGACTCGCGAAAGAGCCGTCGAATACATGCCCGCGCGCCGCGAAAGCCGACGCCGACCAAAATCCCGCGACGGCCACACACACCACCGCAACCACGAAGCAACGACACACAAGGACCACCACGCTCAATATTTTGTTGTTCATTAGCTCGCCTCCTGACCGTAGTGATCCCATACAGCTATTCCGCGGTCACAGCCCAGCTGCCGTAAGCGTCCGGCCGTAGCTGAAATGTGTCACCGATTTCGAACAGGGCGCCAACCTTGGCGGCGCTACCTTCTTCTAGGGTCAACTGAGGATTTTTGATGCCCCCTGAGTATGTTGCGGCTCCGTTGCTGAGCACGCTGGCATAGACACATAGATTGCCTGGTTCGGCGGTTGGATCGCCGACGTTGCCGTGACACTTGGTGGAAGGAACCGGCGCTTTTTCGAATTCGAATTGTTCTTCCCCGTTGGGGAGAATGAAATGAGCATGACCGGCTGTCAACGCTGTGGCCAGCGGGATCGAGAAAGAGATCGGCATGGCTATTGCTCCCCCGTTATCCAGCGGAGGGGTAGCCCACACGCCGGTCTCCGTCTTACCCGAAGGAAGCGTGCACGTCGCCGTGCACGGCGAGCCTTCTTTACCCTTCAATTCGGTCGCAGAGCCCCAACCGCTTGCCGTCTTCGGACCGTAAACGGAATCGTTGGACGTGCGGATATAGAAATCGCCCGCTTCGCCGAGACCAGAGCTCGGCGCGCCGCTGCCGCTGAGCACCGTTTTGCCGCTCACGCCATTGGAACCAGGAGCACCCGCGGGACCCGTTTCCCCTTTTGTGCCTGCGGCGCCGGCCGGACCCTGCGGACCCGCCGACCCTGCGG
>JBAPMC010000267.1:0-3543 GCA_049278415.1 Solirubrobacteraceae bacterium | reverse complement strand
CTTGACGCGAGCCCATTAGGGGTGGTGTCAAGCAGAGGTATGCGGATGATCTCCGCGCGCGCGCGACGCCTCTGGTGCAGGGCCAGATAGACCAACAGCGGCCAGGGACGATGTGAGGACGACACTGGTAGCTCAGTGCCGTCGCACTCGACGGTCATCCCATCGAGAACACTCACGCAGAGCACAATCAACCAAGCCTACCGTGTCCCCGGCTGCTGAGAAAGTGGTCTTCGAGCCATGACTTTGGCGGCGCCTCACGCCGCTTGCCGTCCTCCTCGGTTGATCGCCCGCCATTTAGCGTTAGTATCACTAATATGAAAACTGAGGAAACGGTCAAGCGCGGGTACCGCATGGTGGCGAGGGCCGACGCAACAGCTGCCACCAGGGAGCGGATACTCGACGCCACCGATGCGTTGTTCTTGCACGCGCTCAGCAATGGCCTGTCGCTTGACTTCTCGCTCGAGGAGGTTGCACAGTACGCCGGTACGACCGTCCAGACGGTGTTGCGGCATTTCGGCTCCAAGCAGCATTTGACCGAGGCTGCTGTGCATCGTGGCAATACTCGCATTGGCCAGGAACGTGCACTGGCGCCGGTCGGCGACGTGCCGGGCGCCGTGCGCAATCTGGTTGGACACTACGAGCGATATGGCAACTTGGTTATGCGTATGCTCGCCGAAGAGCATCGGATACCGGCGCTGCGTGAGGTGACCGACGGCGGCCGAGAGCTCCACCGTGAGTGGGTGGCGCGAGCTTTTGCGCCTCAGCTCGACGGACTTGCTGGCGCGGCCCGTAAGCGACGCATGGCGCAGCTTGTGGCTGTGTGCGACGTTTACGTGTGGAAGCTCTTGCGCGAGGACATGAAGCTTGGGCTCCGTCAGGTCGAGGCAGCGCTGATCGAGCTCATCGATGGGCTGGTGGCGCGCTGATGAGTCGCATCCTCGTCTATACGTCGCCTGCCCGCGGGCACCTGTACCCGATCGCGCCGATTCTGCAGGAGCTGCAACGTCGTGGACATGAGATCGCCCTGCGCACGCTTGCATCTCAGGTAGAGCTCATGCGTGAGCTCGGCATGGATGCCAAGCCGATCTCGCAGCGCATCGAGCAGATCGAGCTCAACGACTACAAGGGCCGATCGCAGCCGGCGAAAGGTAGACGTGCGTTGATGACATTTGGAGCGCGCGCCAAGCACGAGGTGCCCGATTTGCAGGCGGCGATAGCGGCTGAGCGCCCAGCCGCGATCCTGGTGGATTGCATGACTTGGGGTGCTGCCTCCGTCGCTCAAGCATCTGGTAGGCCGTGGGCGCAATTCGTCCCCTACCCGTTGCCTGTGCCCTCGCGAGACACCCCACCCTTTGGGCCCGGCTTCAAGCCTGCACGCGGTCCACTAGGGCACCTCCGCGACCGCGCCATGCGTCCGCTTGCAGCAGCGATGTTTGATCGCACCGCGCTCAGGTCTTTGAATGCGATCCGCGCCAAGCTAGGAGTCCCCGCCCTGAGCAGTGGGTCAGACATATTCGCTCTGGCGCCGCTAGTGCTCTATCTAACGAGCGAGCCGTTTGAGTACCCGCGTAGCGACTGGCCCGCATGTGTGCTCATGGTTGGCCCATGCGCTTGGGATCCTCCGGGGGAGCCGCCCGGTTGGCTGGCGGAGATCGAGCGCCCGCTCGTGCTTGTGAGTACCTCCTCTGAGCGTCAGGACGATCGAAGGCTCGTGACGACTGCGCTCGAGGCGTTCGCGGGCGAGGACGTGGAGATCGTGGCAACGCTGCCGGCAGAAGGGGTGGCTGGGATCGAGGCGCCGCCAAATGCTCACGTCGAGCCATTCCTGTCGCACACGCCGCTGCTTGCCAAGGCAGCCTGTGCGATCACCCATGGCGGGGCAGGTGTCACCCAAAAGGCGCTTGCCGCCGGTGTGCCGGTATGCGTAGTGCCATTCGGTCGCGACCAGCATGAGATCGCCCGCCGCGTCGAGGTCGCAGACGCTGGTACCCGCTTGCTGGCAACGCGACTCACTCCGCAGCGGCTACGCGCCAAGGTATATGAGGCAATGACCAAGCAACAGGCTGCCCAGCGAGTCGCCGATGCGTTTGCTGCGGCGGGAGGCTCGGTTGCTGCGGCCGACGCGTTTGAGGTGCTTATGCGCAACGCATCTGCGACTAGAACAAGCTTTGCTGGCGCGTAACCGGCTCGCCAGTGGCATCTCCCGACTCCGCCACAATTCCTGACCACCGCCTAAAACCGTTTTCGGCGCCAGGCCTGCGCACCAGCGCTGCCAGTCGCCTGCGCTCCTCTATGGGGGCGTAGGCGCTGCGTCGGTAGAGATCCTCATAGGACTTGACTAGTTCGGGGCGCTGGGTACGCAGCCAATCCATGAAAACACCCTTGACGTCGCTGCGCAGGTGAAGGGCAACTCCGCCGATGCTCCTCGCGCCGGCGTCGATCGCGCCTTGCAGCAGTGGCTCGAGCTGGTGCGGGGCGTCATTGATGCCTGGCATCAGCGGAGCAATCAGCACGCCTGTGGGGATGCCGGCGCGGTTGAGCTCGGCAACTGCCTCCAGGCGCGCGCGGGGACTGGGAGTGTGGGGCTCAGTTGCGCGCCACGCGCGCTCGTCCAGCGTTGGGATCGACAGGCTTGCGCTGATCGTGGTGCGTTGCGCAATCTGAAGCATCAACGGCAGGTCGCGCAGCAGTAGCGGGGACTTGGTGAGAACTGAGCAGGGATTGGCGGCGTCACGCAGCGCCTCCCAGATGCCCTCCATCAGCCGATAGCGACTCTCAACCCACTGGTAGGGGTCGGTGTTGGTGCCAAGGGCCACGTGCTCGTGTTTCCACGACCGACGGGCAAGCTCCACGCGCAAGACCTCAGGTGCGTTGACCTTTACAACGATCTCCCGCTCGAAATCGCGCCCAGCGTCGAAACCCAGGTATTTATGTGTGGGGCGGGCAAAGCAGTAGACGCAGGCGTGACTGCATCCCCTGTAGGGGTTGATGGTCCAGCGGAAGGGCATTCGTGATCGACCGGGTACGCGGTTCAGTACAGAGCGGGCGTGGATCTCGTAGAAGCGCATGTCCAGCGCCTCGGGCGCATCGAAGTGCCGTACCACCGCCTCGTCGCGGTAGCCAGGCAGCCGCCGCTGCTCGGTTGGTCCATCGGTGAGGTTGCTCCAACGCACGAACATATGTTCGCACAGGCGGAGGCCAACTGAGCCGTGTCGCCGGCGCTATAGCGGCGATCAGCTGTCGGTGTCTTGCCGGCAAACGTTTGCGGTCAGCTGTCGGTTGTCTCCTCCACGAACGTTGCGATCAGCGAGGCGGTGCGCTCGGGTTGATCGAGCGACACGAAGGTGAGGCTGTCCTCGATGCGCTCCAGCCGTGCATTGGGAAATGCGCTCGCCATGCGCTCGGCGTAGCGCAGCTTGAAGAAACGGTCCTCAGGAGCCCAGGCGATTAGGACGGGCTTGGTGAACTCGCCGAAGCGCTTTGCGGCGTCAAGCGTGTAGCGGTTGGAGATGCCCTTCAAGATCGCAGCGATCTCGCGGCGCA
>JBAPMC010000266.1:0-3428 GCA_049278415.1 Solirubrobacteraceae bacterium | reverse complement strand
GGCATCTAGTGCTCTCTACACTGCATACAAATGATGCGCCGTCGGCCATCACCCGGCTCGTGGAGATGGGGATCGAGCCGTTCCTCGTAGCCTCGGCGCTCGACTGCGTGCTTGCCCAACGGTTGGCCCGCATGTTGTGCGCCAACTGCAAGCAACGCACGATCGTCTCTGCTGAGGTTCTGCGAGAGAACGGCTACAAGGCGCTTGTAGACCTGGAGGCATATGAGCCAACTGGCTGTCGTCGCTGCGGTGGCACGGGCTACCGAGGTCGTCTCGGGATCTATGAGGTGATGACGCTCAGCTCCGACATTCGCCGGATGGCGCTCGAGCGCCGTCCCTCGGAGGAGATCCGTGACGTGGCGATCCGCGAGGGGATGCGTCGCCTGCGCGACGACGGGCTAGAGAAGGTCCGCCAAGGCCTCACGTCGATCGCCGAGATCGCCCGCGTGATCGGCGGTAGCTGAGGATGAAACGGCTTGGCAACGCAATCCACGTTGCACAAGTCGGCTTGGACGCTCCCAAATGTCGAATATTCGTCCAATGACACTCCCACAATCCAACTGGCCTGGTAGCGCACGCCGATGGGCGGAGCGATGAACATCGACTTTGCAGATCTGCTGATGGAGGTTGTCTCTCGCCGCGCGTCCGATCTCCACCTCTCCGCAGGAGCACAACCGACGGTGCGCGTCCGCGGTCGTCTCGTGCGCCTGGAGGGTTACCCGGAGCTTGACTCCACCGACACGCGCGAGATCGTCTACTCGATCCTCTCAGGCGATCAGCGCCAGCGCCTTGAGACCAACTGGCAGCTCGACTTCGCCTACTCGATTCCCGGTCATGCTCGCTTCCGCGTCAACGCCTACTACCAGCGTGGCGCGATCGGTGCAGCTTTTCGTTTGATCCCCTTCGAGCTCACCTCGATCGACCAGCTCGGCCTACCGCAGGCTGTGCACGATCTCACGCGCAAGCCGCGCGGCTTCGTTCTCGTGACGGGCCCCACCGGCTCGGGCAAGTCCACTTCGCTTGCGGCGATGCTCGACGAGATCAACACCACTCGCGAGGAGCACATCATGACGATCGAGGACCCGATCGAGTTCCTCCACGCCCACAAGAAGTGTCTCGTCAACCAGCGCGAGCTCGGCTCTGACGCACAGTCCTTCGGGGCAGCCTTGAAGGCTGCTCTTCGCCAGGACCCGGACGTGATCCTCGTCGGCGAGATGCGCGATCTGGAGACGATCTCAACGGCGCTCACCGCCGCAGAGACAGGCCACCTCGTGTTCGCCACTCTGCACACCCAAGACACTGCCCAGACGGTGGACCGCATCATCGACGTCTTTCCGCCGGAGCAGCAGGGCCAGGTGCGCGTTCAGCTCTCAGTGGCCTTGCAGGGAATCGTCACTCAGCAGCTGCTGCCCACAGCCGACGGCGCCGGACGCGTTGCTGCATGCGAGGTGCTCATCCCCAATCCTGCAGTGCGCAACCTGATCCGCGAGGGCAAGACTCACCAGATCTACTCGGTCCTTCAAACCGGCTCTGCGCAAGGGATGCAGACTATGGATGCTGCGCTCGTTTCGTTGGTGCGCACCGGCAAGATCTCCCAGAAGCAGGCCGAAACACGCTCTGGCGCTCCCGAGGAGTTGCGCCGCCTGCTCGGCGCTGGATCGTTGGCTGCATGAGCACTTACGTCTTCAAGGCAATGGATCTCGCAGGCGTGAAGGCGCGCGGCGAGATTGAAGCCGACTCCAAGGAAGCGGTATCCAACCAGCTGAAGTCGCGCGGCATGATCGTGCTCGATATCGCCGACAAGCACGCTTCGCGCGAGATTGAGCTGAGCTTCCTCAAGTCGGTGAAGTCCAGTGAGCTTGCTGTCTTCTCACGCCAGCTAGCCACGATGATCTCCTCCGGTCTGTCGATTCTGCGCGCACTCTACGTGCTCGAGGAACAGACCGAGAACAAGTTTTTGAAGGAAACCACGATTCAGGTACGCAAGGACGTCGAGGCGGGCCTCTCGCTCAGCGGCGCGATGGAAGCCCATCCAAAGGTCTTCAATCCGCTGTTCGTCGCGATGACCCGCGCCGGCGAGGCCGGCGGTCTGCTCGAGGAGTCGCTCATGCAGGTAGCCGACCAGCTCGAGAAGGACGCGTCGCTGCGACGCCAGATCCGCTCGGCGATGATCTACCCGACGCTCGTCATCACCTTCGCGGTTGCCGTCATGATGGCGCTCGTTGCATTCCTCGTGCCGGTGTTCGCTGGTGTCTTCAAGCAGTTTGGTGGTGAACTCCCGGCGATCACGCAAGTGTCGGTGACGATGTCCCATGCCGTGGTTGGCTACTGGTGGGCGATGTTTGCCGGTGCTGGCGCCACCGCCTTCGCATTCCTGAAGTGGAAGAAATCCTCCTGGGGCCGTCCGCAGTGGGACCGTTTCCGCCTGCGTGTCCCGATGAAGATCGGCGCGATCGTCCAGCAAGTTGCCGTGGCGCGCTGGTCGCGCACGCTCTCCTCACTCATGAGTGCGGGCGTGCCGCTGTTGCTGGCGCTTGAGATCGTTGGCAAGACAGGCGGCAACGTCGTGGTGGAGGAGGCGATGGATGGAGTGATCGCTTCGGTCAAGCGCGGAGGCACGCTTTCAGAGCCACTGTCGAAAACCACGATCTTCCCAACGATGGTCACCCACATGGTGGGTGTTGGCGAGGAGACCGGTGCTCTCGACGCAATGCTCGCGAAGGTTGCGGACTTCTACGAGGATCAGGTTGAAGCGTCGGTGAAAGCGCTCACCTCAATCCTCGAGCCCATCATGATCATCGTGATCGGCTCGATCGTCGGTTTCATCGTCGTCTCGATGTACATGCCGATGTTCACGGTCTACAACCACATCGAATAGTCAGTCGCGTGTAACGCGCACGTTGTGATCCCTGATTGATAGGGAGATACGTCCGTCGAGCAGAGCGAGAAGCTCTTCGCCGACAAGCTCGCGGCGCCAACCGCGTAGGGTGCGCACGTCTGCTGGCTCTCCTGCGCGCTCTCCTGCCACGATCGCCTGTAGGTCGGCTCGGGAGGCGAGCAGCTCATATGCGAGGTCCGCTTCTCGTGCACGTGCTCTGACGAGTGACTCCGACAGCGCGATCAGCGGAGCGTCGTCTGGTCGTGGTTGAGCGGGCCGCGGTCCGCTCGTGTGCACCTCGTGGGTGTTCTGAACGCCTCGCTGCACGGCAGCGAGCAGCTCCTCGCCGCGCTTGCGCAGACTGTTCTGACCGACGCCGCGAATCTCCTCGAGCTTGGGTAGCGAGGTGGGCTTGCGCTTGGCTATCTCAACGAGTGGCGTGTCCCCGAGCACGCTTTGCACCGGCCTGTCGCGCTCAGCGGCTGTCTGCTCGCGCCACGCCACCAGTTCGCGTGCGACCCCTTGCGAGGCGGTGCTCATACCCCTGATG
>JBAPMC010000265.1:0-2821 GCA_049278415.1 Solirubrobacteraceae bacterium | reverse complement strand
CAGCACTCGCTCGCCGGGCTGCAGGCTGCCATAGCCGATCAGCCCAGCCCAGGCGGTGGCGTAGTTGACGGGGATCGCAGCGCCCTGCTCGAAGGTGAGCCGATCGGGAAGCGGCACGCAGTCGCGCTCGGACACGCACACCTGCGAGACGTATCCCCCGAACATCGTGCCGGCGACGACGCGTTGGCCGCGAGTCAGCTCCTCCACGCCTTCGCCGAGGTCGAGCACCGTGCCGGCCACCTCGTAGCCGACGATGCACGGTGGCTTCGGTGCATCGGGGTACACGCCGATGCGCGCCATCACATCGGCGAAGTTGATGCCGCAGGCTGCCACCTCGATGCGCACCCAGCCAGGGCGCAGGGCAGGATCAGTGCGCTCAGAGACCTTCAGGACCTCTGCCCCACCATGCTTGCTGATTTCGACGGCCTGCATGACGAAATGAGACTACTCGATTAGTTGGGATGAGGAGCGCTCAGCTGAGCACTACTGCCCAGCCCGCTACAAAGCCCTCCGAGGCGACGATCTCCTCGACGACCTCCGGCGGCGTCTGAACGTCTGTGGTGACGACCATCGCGGCCAGGCCTTTTCCCTCCTCGAGCCCCTCCTGCCCCCCGGATGGGGGGTCCGGGCTGTGGCCGATGGCGGCGGAGGAGATGTTGATGCCGTGGCCGCCGAAGATCGTGCCGACGCGACCGATCATCCCCGGCAGATCTGCATAGCGGAAGACAGTCACGAAAGGCGTTAGCTCGATCGTCAGACGCCGCCCCTGCACCTCGACGAGGTGCGGCACGCGATTGGGGCCGATGCCCGTGCCGGCTACGGCGACCTTCTCGCCGCCCGCGACGACGGTGACGCGGATCAGCTCGTTGAAGTCTTGCGCCTCTGACACCGACTTCTCCTCGACCACGATCCCGCGCTGCTGAGCCATCGACGGCGCGTTCACGAGGTTGACCTGCTCCTCCGTGCGTCCCTCGAGCGCCCCACCGATCACCGCAAGCGTGAGCAGGCGTGTGTCGAAGTCCGCGATGCGACCCATGAAGGCCGCCTCGATGCGCTCGACCGAGCTGCCCTCGGCCAATGTCATCGCGAGGCGTCCGAGGCGACGCGCCAGCGGTAGGAACGGCCCGAGCACCTCCATGTCCTCCGCTCCGACGGAGGGAATGTTGACGGCAGTGGAGACCACTCCGCCTGTGAGCGCGGCCACGACCTGCTCGGCGCTCTGGAAACCAGCCCGGTCGGTGGCCTCGGCGGTTGAGGCCCCGAGGTGCGGGGTGACGACGACGTTCGGATAGCCATCGAACAGCGGGTACTCGGTGATCGGCTCGGAGGGGAACACGTCGAGCGCAGCTCCCCCCACCTTGCCCGAGTCGAGCGCGTCCTTCAGCGCCGCATCGTCGATCAGGCCGCCGCGCGCCACGTTGAGGATGCGCACGCCGTCGCGCATCTTGGCGAACTGCTCCGCATTCATCCAACCTTCGGTCTCGGGGGTCTTTGGCAAGTGGATCGTGATGAAGTCGGCCTCTTCGCACACCTCGTCGCTGCTCTGCGCCTTCTCGACACCCAGCTCGCGATAGCGCTCGGCGCTCACGAACGGGTCGAAGGCGAGCACGCGCATCCCAAAGCCCTTGGCTCGCTGGGCCACAAGCTGGCCGATGCGCCCGAAGCCGATGATCCCGAGCGTCTTCTCGTACAGCTCGACGCCTGAGAACTTCGAACGCTCCCACTTGCCACTGGTGAGCGAGGCGTGCGCCTGCGGGATGTTGCGCGCCAGCGCAAGCAGCATCGCCATCGTGTGCTCGGCGGCGGTCACCACATTTGACTGCGGTGCGTTGGCCACCACGATCCCGCGGTTGGTTGCCGCCTCGACGTCGACGTTGTCGACTCCCACCCCGGCGCGCCCGATCACACGCAGGTTGGTTGCATGAGCGATCAGCTCGGCGGTCATCTTCGTAGCCGAGCGGATCAGGATGCCGTGATAAGCGCCGATCCGTTGCGTGAGCTCCTCATCCGACCAGTCGATCCCGAGATCGACGTCGAAGTGCTCTTCCAGCAATTTCACACCGGAGTCGCCCACCTTCTCCTTGACGAGCACCTTTAGGCGCTCATAGCTCTGAGTGTCCTTCGCTGCAGCGCTCATGAGCCGATCCTCTCTGTGACCCACTCGATACACGTTGTCAATGCTCCTACGTCGGCGGGATCGACAGCAGGGAACATGCCGATGCGAAGTTGGTTGCGCCCGAGCTTGCGATAGGGCTCTACGTCGATGATCCCGTTCGCGCGCAGCGTGGATGCCAGCAATGCCGCGTCGACGCTCTCATCGAAGTCGATCGTGCCGACCACCAGCGAGCGGTTGGCAGGGGCCGCGACAAACGGCGTGGTGTAGGCCGTACGCTCCGCCCACTCGTAGAGATGGCCTGAGGATTGGCTGGTACGCGACACGCACCAGTCGAGCCCTCCGCCGTCGAGCATCCAGCGAACCTGATCGGCAAGCAGGAACAGCGTGGCGAGCGCCGGCGTGTTGTAGGTCTGATCCTTCACAGAGTTCTCAAGCGCCGTTGCAAGCGAGAGGAACGCCGGCGTCCAGCGGCCCGAGGCCGTGATCCTCGCGATGCGCTCCTGGGCGGCTGGGCTCAGCAGCGAGATCCAGAGACCGCCATCGCCGGCGAAGCTCTTCTGCGGCGCGAAGTAGTAGGCGTCGGCTTGCGATACGTCCACCGGCAGTCCTCCGGCGCCGGAGGTGGCATCAATCAGCACGAGTGCCTCGCTCGCTTGGGAAGGACGCAGGACGGGGGCCATCACCCCAGTTGAGGTCTCGTTGTGA
>JBAPMC010000264.1:0-2127 GCA_049278415.1 Solirubrobacteraceae bacterium | reverse complement strand
ACACACAGCGGCGCCGACACGCTGCGCGACCTCGGTATGCGGCTGACCTATCGCACCGTTCGCGTGCTGCTCGCGGTCGCGGCCACGCCCGGGGGATCCAACCGGCAGCTCGCCGACGCCTCGGAGATCGCAGACCAGGGCCAGATCTCAAAGCTGCTTGCCCGTCTGCAGCGGCTCGGTTTGATCGAGAACACGGGCGCGGGCTCTGTGCGTGGCGCTCCGAACTCATGGGTGCTTACCGATCGGGGATGGGAGGTACAAGGCGCCATCGCGCGCAACAGCGACGATCGCTGAGCTGCGATAGGCCCTTGTGGGCGATATAGCACCGGGAGAGCCCTTTCGGCTCGCTAGCGTTATACGCGTGACACAAACGTTCTGCCGCCACAATCGCTTCATCCAGCGCTGCCCGATCTGCCGCGAGACCGTGCCTGGGCAGACCACGAGCCACGCCGCCAAGCCCAAACGACAGAGCGCCGGAGGGAGCGGCAGGGCCGGAGTCAAGTCGAGCACCGCGGCGGGAGCCGCCGGACAGGGACGCGTATCGGCTCGCACATCCACTCGGCGCACGCCTGAAGTGCGCGTTCATCGGGAGCTGCGCTCCGAGGACGACGGCTACCGCTGCGAGCTCGTGCCCGGATTGCACTCCTCCCACGACGCCCGGCGACTGGTGCAGGAGATCGGATTCGCGAGTGGCCGCCTGCTGACGCTTACCGCCGCGCCCCCCAGCCTGTACGCCGAGGCGCGCGCATGCGAGGACATCGAGCAAGCCACCTGGATGTGCTTCCTTGCCGCCTACCTCTCGCCGCTACAGGGCACGCAGTCATTCGTCGGCATTCGCCAGGCGTTGCTCTCCAGCTGGGCATCCGGCACGGTCTCCGACCTCGAGGACGTGCCGCTCGGTCCGCGCACGTCCCATGATCCCGCTCGCGGCTCAGAGACGCTGGTCGCCTACCGCCGCTTCGCGGAGCACGCCGGCTCGCAGGAGGCAGCATTCACAGGCGAGCAAGCCTGGACGCCGCAGAGGCGCTTCGAGCGTCTGTTCGAGCGGCTTGCGCTCCCCGGTTTCGGGCGCATGGGACGCTATGACCTGCTCATCACACTCGGACGGCTCGGCTTGTACGAGCTGCGCGCCGACTCGCTGCATCTCGGAACGCGCGCATCGCTGTTCGTGAGCGACCCTGCACCGCAAGCCGCCAAGCGCGTGTTCGGGATCGGTGATCCGATCCATATAGAGCGTCGCGCGCTGGCGCTCGCCGCGGCTCTTTCAACACCAATCGAAGCGCTCGATCTCGCTCTCGCCAACTGGGCCTCAGAGGAGCGCGTCACGCTTGGCTTCCCCGAGGACACGAACGACACACACGCAGTCGAGCGAGCCGCAGCGGCGCTCGAAGTATAGAAGTCCCGCCAGGTCGGGCGGGGGCCCGGTTTGGTATGTCGTGGGGCGCCCTGCGCGCTCGTATGGGGCGGGCGGTTTTGCCGTCCACACCGGCGCCTAAAGTCCTGCGTATCGAGTCGCCCTTCCCACAAGACCAGGGAGCAGCCATGCCGCTCTGCTTCATCGAGCCACACGACGCCATTCGAGTGATCGCAGACTCCGTCGGTCGCGAGGCGCGACGACAGCTTGTTGGTGAGGTGGTACGCGCATGGGTCGACGATCTGCCCGACAGAGAGCTCTCCTTCCACTACGCCAAGGCAATCGCCGATCTCGACGAGGACGATCTGCACCTGCTCGCCGCCTGGCACGCGTCGCTCGAGGTGGGCCATCCGGTCCCCAACACCCAATTCCTGGTGGGCGTCTTCCCGAGTCTCGGAGACAACCGTCGCGAGGCGCTGAAGATCGCCGCCGGCTTCAGGGGCGAGGAGGCCTTCCAGGCCGGCGTCGCCGAGGACCGTGCGCTCGACACGGTGCTCCCGCATCTCTCACGCGAGCGGGCCATAGAGCTCGCCAGCGAGTGCATTCAGCTGTATCAGTGGGACCGTCTGGGTTCTTACAACTAGACTGGAGATATGGCGGAGACCGCAATCACCGTCGATGACGTAATGGACGCCTTGTCCAACGTGATCGACCCCGAGCTCGGGCTTGACTTCGTTGAGCTTGGTTTGATCTACGGCGTCGAGGTCAATGGG
>JBAPMC010000263.1:0-6474 GCA_049278415.1 Solirubrobacteraceae bacterium | reverse complement strand
CGCTCGACGCCTCAATCACTTTGATCGCGATGCCCGACATCTTCAGGGGCATCAAACTCGACCCGCTGGTGCCCGCCAACAGCTTCTACCTGCTGTGGATGATCCTCGGCTACCTGGTTGTCTCGAGCGTCCTGATCGTGAGCCTCGGGCGCCTCGGCGACATGTTCGGGCGGGTTCGCATCTACAACCTCGGCTTTGTGATCTACACGATCGCCTCGCTGCTGCTGGCGGTCGACTGGATGACAGGCCGGGCGGGCGCCGACTACCTGATCGTGTTCCGCATCGTCCAGGGCGTGGGCGGCGCCTGTCTGCTTGCCAACGCCGCCGCGATCATCACCGACGCCTTTCCCGTCAACCAAAGGGGCATGGCGCTCGGCATCAACAACATCGTCGGCGTAAGCGGCCTGTTCGTGGGGTTGATCCTCGGCGGCCTGCTCGCCCCGATCGACTGGCGCCTGGTGTTCCTGATCTCGGTGCCAGTGGGCCTTTTCGGAACTGTGTGGGGCTTCTTGAAGCTCGAGGAGCGCAGCCAACCTAAACGCGCCTCAATCGACTGGTGGGGAAACGCCACGTTCGCGCTCGGCCTCGTGCTCATGATGGTGGCGGTCACCTACGGTATCCGCCCCTACCAAGGCCATGCCACGGGCTGGGGCTCGCCGCGTGTGCTCGCCTTGCTGGCAGCGGCGATCGTCTCGCTGACGGCGTTCGTGGCCATCGAGAGGCGTGTGGCTGCGCCGATGTTCAACCTCGCCTTGTTTCGCATCAGGGCCTTCACGTTCGGCACACTCTCCACGTTCCTGGCGGCGATAGCGCGCGGTGGGCTGATGTTCATGCTGATCATCTGGCTGCAAGGCATCTGGCTGCCCGAGCACGGCTACTCGTTCACAGAGACGCCTCTGTGGGCTGGCATCTACATGCTGCCCTTGACGGTGGGAATGCTGCTGGCTGGCCCAACTTCTGGCTACCTGTCAGACCGCTTTGGCGCGCGAGGGTTCGCAACCGGCGGGATGCTCGGCGCGGCGCTCAGCTTCGGGCTGATGCTGCTGCTGCCAATCGACTTCACCTATTGGGTGTTCGCCTTCGTGCTGTTCCTCACCGGCGTCTCGATGGGCATGTTCGCCTCGCCCAACAGGGCAGCCGTGATGAACAGCCTGCCACCCGGAGCGCGCGGCGCAGGCGGCGGCATGAACCAGACCTTTCAGAACTCGGCGCAGGTGCTCTCGGTTGGGATCTTCTTCACGCTGTTGATCATCGGACTGGCCTCGAGTCTGCCGGCGGCGGCGCAAGCGGGGCTGCAGGCGCACGGGTTGTCGGCAAACGTGGCGGAACGCGTGGCCCACGCGCCGCCGATCTCGATCCTGTTCGCCGCCTTCCTCGGCTACAACCCGATCCAGAGCCTCGTTGGAGTGCACGCGCTGAGCTCGGTGGGCGTGCATGCCCGGGCGGTTTTGACTGGCCCCGCTTTCTTCCCCCACCTGATTTCGGGCCCCTTCCGCGAAGGGCTGCACACCGCTTTCGTGTTCGCAATCGTGGCCTGCCTGATCGCCGCCGCCGCCTCACTGCTAAGGGGCGGTCGCTACGAGTACGTCGAGGAGGAGCCTTTGCGCCCGCGAAGCGCTCCCGAGCAAATCCCACAACTGGAGGAACAGCATGCACGTTGAGTGGTTCGGACAGTCCGCCTTCGCCCTGACGGGACCCGAGGCGAAGGTGTTCATCGACCCCTTCGCCGACCTATCGCCGCTGGCAGGCCGAGGGATGCAGTTCGACTATCCGCCAATCTCCGCCGAGGGGGTGGACCTGTTGCTGATCACCCACGAGCATCTCGACCACAACGGTGTGGAGGCGATCGCCGGCGAGCCCGTGACCCTGCGCTCCACCGCAGGGCGCCTGGAGTCCCCCATCGGCGAGGTCATTGCGATCGCCTCAGAGCACGACGAGGTGGCCGGCGTCCAGCGCGGGCCGAACACGATCTTCGTATTCACACTCGACGGGGTCAGGGTCGCCCACTTCGGCGACTTCGGCCAGAGTGAGCTGCGCCCCGAACAGGCGCAGGCGATCGGCGAGGTGGACCTGATCATCCTCCCGGTAGGTGGTGGACCCACGATTGGCGCAAGCGGGGCCAAGGCGATCGTCGAGCGATTGCAGCCGAAGTGGGTCGTGCCGATGCACTATCGCACGCCGCGTATCAGCTTCCTCGAAGACGCCGAGGAGTTTCTGGGGCTGATGGAGCGGGTCAAGCGCCTGGAGGCCCCTAGCTTCGAGACGGCTGAGCTGACGGCCGAGGATGGCACGGTTATCGTGGTCCCCGCCGCGCCTTAGCCTCTCGCGGTCGAGGAGGTTCGTCACGGATCAAACCACAGCCAGCTCCCGTACCTGGGTGATCCGGACGCCGTTGCCCGACGGGTCGCGAAAGCCCGCATCGATTCCATATGGGCGATCCTCGGGCGCTTCGGTGAATTCCACGCCGCGAGCCTTCAGCTGCTCGTAGGAGGCGCGGCAATCATCGGTTGTGAGAAACACCGTGCCCGCGAAGCCCTTCGACATCAGATTGCGCACCTCCTCGGCCGTCTCGGCGTCCATCACGGGCGGACCGGGAATCGCCATCAGAACGATCGCGATGTCGGGCTGGCCCGCGGGTCCCACGGTGAGCCAACGGAAGTCGCCCATCTCGGGGAGTGTTGCGTCCATGCGTACCTCGAATCCAACCTTCTTTGTGTAGAATTCCAGGGCCTCCTCCTGGTCGTTCACCCACAGGTGTGCATTGGCGATCCTGATCATCGGGTCCTCCTGTTTTGGATGGAATGCTCGCCAGTCATGCTAGGTCCGCTCGGCGCCTGCGTCTTCTCGAAACGTGCGGCGTTGCGGACGCCGGTAGGCGCGCACCACGCACCCTGGAACTAGCGCCTGCTGAGAGGCCGGCGGGAACGCAGCGCGGTAGGCGGTTGGGGAGACGCCATAGGTACGGGTGAAGCTCGTGGTGAAGGAGCCGACGCTCTGCAGCCCCACCGAGAGGCATATCTCGAGGACTGAGTGATCCGTGTTCTGCAGCAGCGCCGCGGCCCGCTCCAGGCGCCGTGTGAGCAGATAGGCGTGCGGCGACTCGCCGAACATGCGACGGAACTCGCGGCTGAAATGAGCCCGGGAGAGGCCGGCTGCACGCGCCAGGTCATCGACCTCCAAGGGCTCGAAGTAGCGGGCGTCGGCCAGATCCTTCGCGCGCAGCAGGTGGCGTGCTGGTGGAGCGAAAGCCATGTGCTCCATTATCGCGCGACGAGGTGCATCTCCAAGAGGCGCCTCACAAGCGACAAAACGCCTGACTATCGTCCATTGGATGTCAAAATCGTCACGATCACAGGCGTCCGGCTTGCCTTGTGCTGAGGATGAGCAAAGCCCAAGACCGGGGAATGTCAGCACCGAACTAGAGCGCTGGCTCACAAGCGACGGCGAGAAGACACTGGGGAGCCTGATCCAGCTGTTCGAGGAGAAGAGCTTTGCGATCCTCTTCGTCGTGCTGCTTGGCGTGCCGGCGCTACCGCTGCCAACTGGCGGCGCTACACACGTGTTTGAGATCATCGCCATCCTGCTCGCGCTCGAGCTGATCGCCGGGCGCGAAGAGATCTGGCTGCCACAGCGCTGGCGAAAACTAGAGCTGGCGGGCGACAAGCAGCAGCGCTTCATCACCGCGCTCATGAAGATGATCCGTTGGCTCGAGCGCTTCTCAAAGCCCCGTCTGCGTTTCCTCTTCGATCACCGCTTGAGCAACATCATCTTTGGGCTGCTTGTGATCGGAGGCTCCGTGAGCGCATTCGTCGCCCCACCTTTCACGGGCCTCGACACGCTCCCAGCGCTTGGTGTCGTGCTGCTGTCGCTCGGTGTGCTGCTCGAGGACATGCTCGTTGTGATCGTGGCGCTTCTAGTCGGCGTCGCGGGTGTTGTGCTCGAGGTGGTGCTGGGTAGCGCAGCCATAGGCGGCATCGAAAAACTCCTCTAGGCGGCTCGCGGTACATAGCGAGCAGTGATCCGCCAGGATGGACTTCCTGATGTCCGCTCCTCGCAACATCCTGAACTTGAAGTCCGTCGAGAAGGGCTATGGAAGCCGGTCGGTGCTGCGCGACATTACGCTCGGGGTCTCCGCCGGAGAGCGCATCGGCGTCGTAGGGCGAAACGGCGACGGCAAGTCCACCCTGCTACGTCTGATCGCCGGCGTCGAGGAGCCCGACGCCGGAACGCTCACGCGAACCAGCGATGTCGACATAGCGCTTCTGGGGCAGCGCGATGAACTCGACGAGCATCAGATGATCCGTGATGCGCTCGTCGGTAACCGTGTCGATCACGAATGGGCCGGGGACAGGACGTTTCGGAGCGTGCTCGACGGGCTCTTGGGCGGCGTAGCACTGCAGCGCTTTCCGGCAGGTATGGATACTCCACTCGTGGGGCTGTCCGGAGGTGAGCGCCGGCGCATTGCACTCGCGCGCCTGTTGCTCGATGCGCCCGAGCTGCTCCTGCTAGACGAGCCAACCAACCACCTGGATGTGGAAGGAGTCGACTGGCTGGCTCGCCATCTAGCTGCCCGACGGGGCTCGATGCTCGTGGTAACTCACGATCGCTGGTTTCTGGATGCCGTATGCACAGCCACATGGGAGGTGTCCGACGGAGAGGTCCACCAGTACGAAGGCGGCTACGCCGCGTATGTGCTCGCCCGCGCCGAGCGCGACCGTCAGAAGGCATCGCGCGAGGACAGACGCCAACAGCTTGTGCGCAAGGAGCTGACATGGCTGCAACGTGGACCGCCGGCGCGCACCACCAAGCCGAAGTTCCGCATCGAGGCCGCCAACGCTCTGATCGCGGACGAGCCTGAGGTCCGCGATCGCGCTGAGCTGCTGCGCTTTGCCACTTCGCGCCTGGGTGACAAGGTGTTGGATGTCCTCGATGTGTCGCTGGTGCTCGGCACTCGGGAGTTGCTGCACGAGGTCACATGGCGCCTCGGGCCAGGGGATCGTGTCGCGCTCGTCGGAGTCAACGGCTCGGGCAAGACCTCGCTTATGAGAATTCTCGCTGGCGAGCTCAAGCCCACCTCAGGTCAAGTCCAGCAAGGGGCCACCGTCCGGCTTGCGCACCTCTCTCAGGGGACGGTCGAGATCCCCGGGCGCCTGCGTGTGCTCGAGTCCTTGGAGGAAGTACGTGGGAACGCCATCCTCAGCGATGGGCGGGAGATCACCGCGGCGATGCTATGCGACCGCTTCGGCTTTCGCGGCGAGAAGTCGCGCACACTGGTAGAAGATCTCTCTGGCGGAGAGCGTCGGCGGCTTGCGTTGATGCGCCTACTAATGGAAGAGCCGAACGTCCTGCTGCTTGACGAGCCCACCAACGACCTCGACATCGACACCCTCACGGCGCTTGAGGATCTGCTCGACGGCTGGCCCGGCACACTCGTGGTGGTGAGTCACGACCGCTATTTCGTGGAGCGAGTTTGCGACAACGTGCACGCCCTCACGGCAACTGGCGCCATCCGCCATATCCCGGGAGGGATCAACCAATACCTCAAGGACCGCACAGACGCCGAGGAATCTGGGTCTGTGAGCTCGCCACCGAAGGAAAGCCTCTCCCCTGGAGCAGCAGCACATGCGACGCGCAAGGATGCTCAGCGCGCCGAGCGCGAGCTCAAGCGCTTGGAACGCGCCGTCGGGCAGCTCGTCGAGCGCGAGGCCACGCTACAGGAGCAGATGGCGACAAACGCCACCAATCACGCCCGCCTTGCAGAGCTCCAAGCGGATCTCGACCAGCTCGCTTTCGAGCGCGAGCAACTCGAGACATCGTGGCTCGAAGCCTCTGAGTTGCTCGAGCGCTGAGCGCGATCGCACCTAACTAACTTCCCACACCCCTTTAGGGAGGGCACTCCCCAATGAGGAGACCACCCCACTGGGGAGGCGATCGCCACCAATCACTAAGGTCAGGGCATGACCTATATCCCTCCGCAAGAGATCCTCGAGCGCTATGCCTCCGTCCTTGTCAACTTCGCCCTTGGCGGCGGCCAAGGCGTGCGACCTGGAGAGGTGGTTCGGGTGGCGGCGCCAGAAAGCGCCAAGCCTCTCTATGCCGAGTTGCGCAGGGCGGTGTGGCGAGCCGGCGGACATGTGATCGGCGCCTACGAGCCCGACGATGATGAGCGCATAAATCTCTCTCGCGACTTCTATGACTCAGCCAGCCAAGCGCAGCTCGACTACTTCCCCGCACGCTATACACGTGGCCTAATCGATGAAATCGACCACCAGGTATCGATCATCGCCGACAGTGATCCGCACGCACTCGAGTCGGTCGACCCTGCCCGCATCATGCGTCGGGGCGAGGCAATGCGACCGTTGCTCGACTGGCGAACAGAGAAGGAGAATGCGGGACATTTCAGTTGGACACTCGGCCTCTATGGAACGCCGGCGATGGCAGCGGAGGCCCAAATCGGGGTGGAGGAATACTGGG
>JBAPMC010000262.1:0-8805 GCA_049278415.1 Solirubrobacteraceae bacterium | reverse complement strand
AAGACCTTGCAGCAGAGCGCGAGGTTGTGCTCGAGGAGATCGCAATGTATGAAGACGATCCCCAGGACAGAGTGTTTGACGTGCTTGGGGAAGCAGTGTTCGGAGCCCACCCGCTGGGGCGTGCGGTGATCGGACGCGCAGAGGTGGTCAGAGCGATCGAGATCGACGGTTTGAGTGCATTCCACGCGGAGCGTTACCTGCCGCAGTCGATCGTGGTCGCAGCAGCTGGCTCAGTAGATCACGATGAGCTAGTGCAGATGGTTGGGCAGGCAAGCGCGCCGAGCGCGACGGCCCCGTCGATCGGAATTGATGCCGGAGCCCCATCGTTTGAGCGGCGCGTGCGCTTCCTTTGCAAGGAGACCGAGCAGTACCACGTGTGCCTCGGGGGTCGCGGGATCAGTCGCGACGACGAGCGCCGCTTCGCCCTGCGCGTGATGGAAGGCGTGCTCGGGGGCACGTCCTCCTCACGCCTCTTCCAAGAGGTACGTGAGAAGCGCGGACTGGCATATTCGGTGTTCTCGTTCTCCAACCTACATGCGGACACCGGCGAGGTGGGTCTGTATGTGGGCACGCGCCCCGACAATCTCGTCGAGGCGATCGCGACGATAGCCCATGAGCTCAACCGCTTTGTGGAGGACCCCGCCACCGAGCAGGAGCTGATCCGCTCTAGAGAGAACGTAAAGGGACGAGTGGTGCTCGCGCTCGAGTCGACAGCGGCACGCATGAATCGACTCGGATCTTCGGTGTTGAGCGAGCTGCCGATCCTCTCAGTGGACGAGATCATCGATCGGATCGACGCGGTTGAGCTTGCCGACCTGCATGAGCTGGCTGGCGAGCTGTTCTCGTGCGAGCGTCTGTCGGTTGCCGGCGTGGGAGCCAGCGAGAGCGCCTTTCACGAGGCGCTGAGGCCACTGGAAGGTGTGCCTGCATGATTCGCGTTGGCGTGGCCGGTGCGGCCGGACGGATGGGGGAGACGGTTTGCTCAGCGGTCGAGAAAGCGCCGGACATGGAGCTTGTCGGGCGCGCCGACCCACTGCTCGACCTCACCCTCGTTCAGATGCTCGAGCAGCAGGCTCCTGAGGTGGTGGTGGACTTCACCCGTCCGGACACTGCGCTTCAAAACGCGCTTGACTGCCTACAGGCGGGAGCACACGTTGTGATCGGGACAACCGGTTTCGACATCGCCTCACTCACCGAGCGCTCGAGGGCGGCTAGCGCCGGCTCCTCGCAGGACACTGGTGTTGCGAACGTATTCATCGCGCCTAACTTCGCTATCGGAGCGATCCTGATGATGCGCTTCGCCGTTGAGGCATCGAGATACATGCCCAAGGCAGAGATCATCGAGCTTCACCACGACGGAAAGCTCGACGCGCCAAGCGGCACGGCGGCACGCACGGCGCAGCTGATGGCAGAGGCGTCGGGCGGCGAGCAGCCTCCGATCCACTCGGTGCGCCTGCCGGGACTCGTGGCCAACCAGGAGGTCATCCTCGGCGATGTTGGCCAGACGCTCACGATCCGTCATGACACGACGGGACGCGAATCGTTCATGCCCGGTGTGTTGCTTGCGATTCGTGGTGTCCGAACGCTCGAGAGCTCACCGACGGTTGGTCTCGAGCACCTTCTCTTCAGCGGCGAGTGAAGGACGATCGCGTTGCCGATGAGAGTGGAATACTGCACAGCATGAGCACCCTTACGGGCACCTCCGATGGCGGGGGGCAAGCAAGCGACCTCGGCACGATTCTCACAGCGATTGTCACGCCTTTCGACGAGCAAGGCCGGGTCGACGAGGGATCGTTCGTCGCCCTGATGGCCCATCTGGCCGAGCACGGCTCTGACGGCTTTGTGGTGTGCGGAACCACCGGTGAGGCTGCAACGCTCACCGACGAGGAACATCTCGCATTGATCGGTTTGGCTTCGCGCGAGCGGCCACCGGGCACCTCGATCGTAGGCGGCACAGGCTCCAATGACACGCACCATGCGGTGCACCTCACAGAGGTGGCGAGTGAGCTCGGCGTCGATGCAACGCTGAGCGTGACGCCCTACTACAACAAGCCGAGCCCGCGTGGGATCATGCGCCACTACGAAGAGGTCGCCAAGGCGACTGACAAGCCGATCCTGCTTTACAACATCCCTGGGCGCACAGCCGTCAACATGGGCCCGGAGCTGCTGGCTAGACTCGCTCAGATCGACCATGTCAGCGGGGTCAAGCAGGCCAATGAAGCTGAGCTGCAGCTGATCGACGGGCTCGACCTCTATTCCGGGGATGACTCTACGTTTGCCCACACGCTCGACATCGGCGGCGCCGGTGGAATCCTCGTAGCCAGTCACATCGTGGGCGATGAGATGCGCCGCATGGTGGATGAGCCTGAGCACCGCGCCGAGATCGACGCAAGCCTGGGGGACGTGTATGAGACGCTGTTCATGACTGCAAGTCCCACTTGCACGAAGGCGGCGCTCAACATGCTCGGTCACAAAGTAGGCGGCTTGCGTCTTCCTCTGATAGAGGCAAGCGACGAGGAGCTCGAGGCTGTGCAGGCGGTGCTCGTCCGGCACAGCTTGCTCGAGAGCGCGCGCACGTGAGCGGGCTGCGCGTCCTGCCCCTCGGTGGGCTGGGAGAGATAGGCAAGAACATGACCGTGCTCGAGTACGACGGGCGAATCGTCGTGGTGGACGTCGGCCTGCGCTTCCCGACGCCTGAGATGGTTGGCATCGACTTGGTGCTGCCCGATTTCACATATCTGCGCGAGCGGGCCCGCGATATCGAGGCGATAGTGGTGACCCACGGCCACGAGGATCATCTCGGCGCGCTGCCATGGGTCATGCGAGAGCTCGCACAGCAGAGCGCCCCTCCCGTTTATGGCGGTCCACTGACGATTGCGATGGCGCGCTCCAAGCTCGAAGAGCACAAGCTGCGCGACGTGGAGCTTAACGACATCGCGGCTGGAGAGATGCTCGAGCTCGGACCGTTCTCGCTCGAGATGATCCACATGACCCACTCGATCCCCGACTCGAGCGCAGTTGCGCTCGGCACGGATTTGGGCACCGTGTTGATCACCGGCGACTACAAGTTCGACCAGACGCCGGTGGACGGTCCTCCCGCGGACGTCTCGAGACTTGCCGAGCTCGGGCGCGAGGGGGTGCTGCTCTTGTGCGGAGACTCCACCAACGTCGATCGCGACGGGTTCTCGCCGTCGGAGTCGCTCGTGGGCCCGCATCTAGAGGAAAAGTTCGCCCGCTGTGAGGGTCGGATCATCGTGACGAGCTTTGCATCGAACATCCACCGTGTGCAGCAGGTGATCGACGCTGCGGCGGCGCTCGGACGCAAGGTCTCGCTCGTGGGTCGCTCGATGCGCAAGAACGTTGGTATCGGACGTACGCTCGGCCATGTTGAGGTGCCGGAGGGCATCCTCGTCGGCACGCGCGAGATTGAGGACTTCCCCGACGAGCGCATCGTGATCATCTCCACCGGCTCCCAGGGCGAGCCGCTGTCGGCGCTCAGGCGCATGGCCTACCGCGACCATCCCCAAGTGAAGCTCCGCCATGGGGACACGGTCGTGTTCTCGGCCACTCCCGTGCCCGGCAACGAGCGTGCTGTCAACGAGACGATCGACCGCCTCTACCACATCGGCTGTGACGTGGTGACGGCGCGCGACGCTCCTGTGCACGCTTCAGGGCACGGTTACGCCGAGGAGGTGAAGCTGATGCTGAACCTCGCCAAACCGCGCTATGTGATGCCATTCCACGGTGACTTCAAGCGTTTGCGCCTGCATACTCAGCTGGCCGAAGCAGTTGGCATCGAGCCCGACGACATCTTCCAGGGCGAGAACGGACTGCCGCTCGACATCGACGAGCGTGGAGCCCGCTTCAAAGAGCATGAGCAGTCTGGGATGGTGTTCGTCGACGGTGTGGAGATCGGTGACATGGCGGACGTCGCATTGCGCGACCGCCGGATGCTGTCGGCCGATGGCATCTTCATCGTGGTGGTGACGATCGCCGAGCAAGACGGTCGCTCAGTCGCCGACCCAGAGGTGATCTTCCGTGGAGTGCCGTTCATGGATGAGGCGGGCGAGCTGATCGAGGAGATTCGCGCAACTGTCGACGCGACGCTCGCGCGGGCCGCCAAGGAGGAGATCCGCGAGGTGGACTTGCTCCAGCAAATGCTTCATGACGACCTGGCGGGGCTAGTCTACGATCGCCTGCGCCGCCGTCCGATGGTCCTGCCCGTCGTCGTTGAGGTTTAGAGCGGGACCATCCGCAGGCAGTGTCACGACGAAGCGGGCCCCTGGTCGCTCGGCGCCTGGATGGGTGGGCTCGAGCGAGACTGAGCCCCCGTGGGACTCTGCCACCGCGCGGACGATGGCAAGACCCAGCCCGAATGAGCCGCCACGGTCTCCGGCGCCGCGAACGAAGCGCTCGAACAGCGTGGAGGTGAGTCGCTCTGGCACGCCGGGGCCATCGTCTTCGACGGCGAGGCGTGCGGCGCCGTCAGATGCGATGCCCGTTCTCACGCGAATCTCTGTCCCAGACGGGGTATGACGCACAGCGTTCTCAATCAGGTTGATTGCAAGCCGGTGGAGCTCATCGCGGGACGCCTCTACGACAGCCGGGTGGACGTCCTCTAGGGAGATGTTGTGCTCGCTGCTCACCGGTCCAAGCTCAGCTGCGGCCTCTACGACGATCTGTGCCAGGTCACATGGCTCGCGTCGAACGATCCGCCCGACGTCGGTACGAGCGAGCAACAGCAGGTCGGCGACGAGCCGGCGCATGCGCCGGGAGGAGCGAAGCGCTGAGTGTGCCGCTTCGGCCTCCTCTCCCTGCAAGGACTCGACGAGCAGCTCTAGGTTCGCGAGCACGCTCGTGAGCGGAGTACGCAGCTCGTGGGAGGCGTCGGCCACGAACTGGCGTTGGCGGGCGAGCGTTGCCTCGGTCTCGGCATGGGCTGTATCGAGCTCACGCAACATGCCTCCGAGCGTGCGGGCGAGCTCAGCGACCTCGTCGTCGGCGAGCGGCTCGGGCACACTGCGACTCGGGTCGCGGGTGCGGGCGATCTCTGCAGCGGTGTTGGTCAACTGCGCGATCGGCGCCATCGCGCGGCGGGCGATAGTCACCCCGGCGAGGAGGGCTAGCCCGGTGCCGGCCAGCACGCCCAGTATGAGCAACAGCTCTACGCGCGCGATGGTGGCGTCGAGATCTGACAGGCGCCTGCCGTACTGAACGATGATGGCCCCTCCAACCGGGCCGCCGAGCGCCGCGAGCTTTGTATGCACGCGGTAGCCGTGGACATCGGCTTCACTTGAAAGCCCGAGGTTGGGCGCCCCGGTGGTGCTCGCAAGTAGGCCTCCCGATTCGCTGAGAATCCGCACAACGGCGTCCTCGGAGTTGGCGAACCTGTCGAGATTCGGCGGGTTGGTGATCTTCAGCTTGAAGCCTTCGATATAGCTTCCCGTAACGCTCACCTGCAACAGTCCCGCCAAGTTGGTGGCGGATACGGCGACTTCGCGGTTGAAGTTGGTGCGGATGCGATGAACGGTGAGTGATCCGACGACCAACGCAAATGCGCACAAGATGGTGAATGTCAGGAGCGCCGAGACGCCTGCCAGACGAACGCGGATCGGCAGACGGTCAAACGTTGTGGATATGCGCGTGCCGAGCCGCCTGAATGATGAGCGCAGAGCGTGCGGGCGCACGAGAGGCTGCTCAGGCCCGGAGGACGTAGCCGGCTCCCCGAATGGTATGCAGCAAACGTGGCTCTCCTTCGGCCTCGAGCTTACGACGCAGGTTGGAGACGAACACCTCGATCGTGTTGGTTGTGGAGAAGGGGTCATAGCCCCACACCTCGTCGAGCAAGCGCTGACGTGAGATGACGATTCGCTCGTTTCGCATCAGATACTCCAGCAGCTCGAACTCGCGTTGGGTGAGCTCGATCGGACGCTCGCCGCGACTGATCTCGTGGGTGTCGACGTTCAGAGAGAGGTCTCCTACTCGCAACGGCGCGGAGCCGCGCGGGGGACGGCGGCGCAGGAGCGCACGCATCCGCGCCAATAGCTCTTGGCGCTCGAACGGCTTGACTAGATAATCGTCAGCTCCAGCGTCGAGTCCCTCGACGCGCGACTCGACCTCGTCGCGAGCGGTGAGGATCAGAATCGGCACGTCATCGTCGCCACGCAGACGGCGTGCGACCTCGATCCCGTCGAGCTCGGGGAGCCCGAGATCTAGGATCACTAGGTCTGGGGCGAATGTGCGGCCGTGCTCGAGCGCCGCATTGCCGTCTGCGGCTGCACGCACCTCATAGCCCTCCATACGCAACGAGCGCTGAAGTGCTTGGGCGATGTCTTCGTCGTCCTCGACTACGAGCACGCGAGGGGGGCGGGTGAAATCGTTCATCTCAACCAATCTATGTATCGGTTTGCACTAAAGCGATGGTAAGGGTCTGAGAGCACAAAGGTCGGTTTCTCGCGCGTCTAAAGGCAGGTTCTCAGGCGTTGACGTCGAAGCCTGGGCTTGATGCCCACCACTCGCAAGAGCGTAAAGCGCCAGCCAGCCCGCAGGCAGCCTGCCCGCAGGGGGGGACGCTCGACCGCTGGATCGCGCTCGAAGCGTGGACGGGGACGCGGCTCGACTGGGCTCCTCGACGGCTTCTCACTCCGCTGGCCGGTGCTCGATCAGAGCCAGCGCGACGTGTTTGGGCTCGGCTTCGTGGCAGTTGGGGTGTTCATGGCTTTCGTGTTGTACGGCCATTGGGATGGGGGGCGCATCGGCCACGGTTTGTCGGTGGCGCTCGGCTGGTGCGTCGGCGAAGCAAGATCGCTGGCTCCGGTAGCGCTTGTGGTGGGCGGCGGCGCGTTGCTGCTCGCTCAGATGATGCCGGTGCGGCGACCTTTGCGTACTGGCGGCCTGTGCCTGTTTGCGGCGGTCACGCTTGCACTGGCTGCAGGGACGCTCGGTGTCAGCAGCGGGACGCCGGC
Organism: Solirubrobacteraceae bacterium; assembly: GCA_049278415.1. Classification (GTDB taxonomy): domain Bacteria; phylum Actinomycetota; class Thermoleophilia; order Solirubrobacterales; family Solirubrobacteraceae; genus Palsa-744. Next base: position 1,840 of record JBAPMC010000262.1, on the reverse strand, counting down.
TCACGGTTCGTCATCCGAGCAGTGGCGCTCGGCCTTCCTGCAGGCTCATGGCGGGATCATGGGTCAGTCCCTCTACTGGGCAGCCCACCGGATGGTGCAAACAGTGGGCGTGGACATCCTTGTTGTATTCCTGATGATCGTCGGCGTAGTGCTGCTGACGGGAGCCTCACTCGCTGCTGTGCTGCGTGCCACCGGCGCCGGGTTGGTGGACACCAGTCGCGTGCTGCGTGCCCATGCGAGCGCACTCGAGCGAGCCTCCAGAGAGCGAGCGCAGGCGGCGCCCACCAGGCCGGCTCGCACAGACAGCAGTGCATCTTTGCAACCGCCCGAGCCCGAGCACGACGAGCTGATTGTGCGCGCTACGCACGTCGAGGCCCCATCGGTGGATGGCGCCTCCCCGGGGCTCGGTGAGATGGATGCTTGGGATTCTGGCCTGAGTGATGAGGCCGAGCCGGTTGACCCCGAGGCGGCGCAGGAGGATGACTCCTCCACAGAGCAGGACGGTTCTTTCGCCGCCGTGGATCTCCACCCGCCGGGCGAGCAGGAGCAGGCAGGCGAGGACCCGACATCGACTCCGCTCGACGAGTCGGCATTGACGCCGCAGGGTCGTTTGCGCGACGTCGTGACAGATGATCCGAACTTCGTGTGGGAGCTGCCGACGGCCGAGCGTCTGCTGACACGCTCTACCGCTGAGCAGGCGCGCCCAGACACCGCGGGGCAGGAGCGCACCGCGACAAGCCTGGTTGAGGCGCTCGGGCATTTCGGCGTTCAGGCGAAGGTGATTGGGACGGTGGCGGGCCCGCACATCACTCGCTACGAGCTGAGACTCGCACCTGGCATAAAGGTTGGAAAGGTTGCCCAGCTGAAGGATGACCTCGCCTATGCGCTTGCAGCCACTGACATTCGCATCTTGGCCCCGATACCCGGCAAGCAAGCGGTTGGGGTGGAGGTGCCAAACGCCAAGCGCCGCATGGTGAGGCTCGGCGATGTGTTCCAGCAGCCTCCGAAGGATTGGTCGCCGCTAACGGTGTGGCTGGGCAAGGACGTGGCGGGCAAGGCAATTGGCGCTGATCTCGCGAAGATGCCCCATCTGCTCGTTGCGGGCACGACCGGCGCCGGTAAGTCCGGTGCGATCAACGCGATGCTTTGCAGCGTGCTGTTGCGGGCCACTCCGCACGAGCTGCGCCTTGTGCTGGTGGACCCCAAGCAGGTAGAGCTCAACCACTATGAGTCGATCCCGCATCTGTTGACGCCGGTGATCACGAGCCCGCGGATGGCAGCCAACGCCTTGCAGAATCTGGTGCGGGAGATGGAGCAGCGCTACGGGATCATGTCGCTGGCGCGCACGCGCAGCCTGGTCGAGCTCAACAAGGCGCGTGACCTTCGTGGGGAAGCGCCGCTTCCGTACATCTTGTGCGTGATCGACGAGCTTGCAGACCTGATGATGGTGGCGCCGGCTGATGTGGAGGATTCGATCATCCGTCTCGCCCAGAAGGCACGCGCCGTGGGAATTCACCTCGTGCTCGCTACACAGAGCCCGCGTGTGGACGTGATCACGGGCATGATCAAGGCGAATGTGCCTTCGCGGATCGCGTTCTCGGTCTCCAGTCAGACCGACTCGCGGGTGATCCTCGACCAGAACGGCGCCGAGTCGCTGCTTGGGCAGGGAGACATGCTTTTCAGCCCTGTGGGGTCCTCGCGCTTGCAGCGCATCCAGGGCGCCTATATCGACGAGGGGCAGATTGCGAAGCTCACAGATCTCTGGCGCCGTCAGGGGGAGCCTGAGCTGCGTGAGGAGTTGCTCGAGGAGGTCGAGCCACAGGAGCCCGAGGGCAAGGGC
>JBAPMC010000261.1:0-10528 GCA_049278415.1 Solirubrobacteraceae bacterium | reverse complement strand
GCAACGAGCCGCTGACAGGCTCGTCACGGTGCCCTCGCCAATGGAGGTGAGCGTCGATGACGCAGTGCGCTTGCGGGCCGAGCCCATATTCACCGACAACCACCGACGGCGTGTGGGCACCGTCGTCGTCGGCGCTTCGATGGTTCCCTACGAGCACACGGAGCATCTCGCTCTTGCCGCCACCATCCTGCTCGATTGCTTTCTGCTCGCGGCTGGTGTGCTGCTGGTTCGCCGCGCGGTGGGCAAGGCTCTGGAGCCTGTCTCGGAGATGACCCGGCGCGCCGCGGACTGGAGCGAGCACGACCTCGACAGACGGTTCGATCTCGGTCCCCCACGGGACGAGCTCACCGCGTTGTCTGCCACCCTCGACGGTCTGCTCGCCCGCATCGCCGCCAGCTTGCGCCACGAGCAGCGTTTCTCGGCCGAGATGGCTCATGAGCTGCGCACCCCGCTCAGCGGTGTGAGAGGCGAGGCCGAGCTCGCTCTGCGCCGTGAGCTTCCAGACGACGTGCGCGGTGCGCTCGAGCAGATCTTGCGCGGCACCGAACGCATGCAGACGGTCATCGACACGTTGCTGATCGCCGCGCGCGAGGATGCTCGCAGCGATCTGGGGTCCGCTCGCGCGAGAGAGGCCGCGGCGCTCGCGATCGACGCGCTGCGACCCGTGGGCGAGCGCGCCGGGGTGGAGCTGAGGTTGGCTTCTACGAACGGTGAGTTGCGCGTGGGCGCCGAGCGGGACATCGTCGCGCAGGCTTTGCAGCCGCTGCTGGAGAACGCTCTGCGTCACGCGCACGCGCGAGTGAGCGTGGATGTCTCACGCGAGCACAGCAACATCCTCTTCGACGTGCGAGACGACGGCGCCGGCCCGGAAGCGGACGCGGACTCGCTGTTCGCCCCCGGTGCGAGCACCGTCGGTGGGGCAGGTCTCGGTCTCGCCCTCGCGCGCCGGCTGGCCCGCTCCTGTGGCGGAGAGGTGACGGTGGATCTTTCGGCCAGTGGAGGCCGCTTCATCCTGCACCTGCCCGCCGTTGCCTAGCGCCGTTGCTAGTAATCACGAATAACTCTGGCCACGCGTCAAATGCACTCGAGCGGTTCGTACAGGTTGTTCGGTGACCTCGAAGCGCCGTAGCCCGGGATAGCCGATAACCGGCTTGCTGTGCAGATAGGCCCAGCGCTCGTCCACCGGGCAGTGGTGGCCGCTGTGACAACCATGTGATGCGAAGTAGAAGTGGAGCTGTTCGGTTCTGACCAAAGACCGTAGGGTTCCGTTGCGCACGAGCGAGCCGTCAACGTCGTTGAGGACCAGCACGGGCAGCCCGTCTCGGGCCACGAGACCGGTGACGTCGAACACGGCAGGGCTGGCGAGCTCGTAGTGTGCGCCCCCGCGGTGCGCACGCAGGTAGCGTCCCATCGCCGCGCTGATGGGATCTTGCAGGACGGAGTCCGAGCGTTTGGTGTGGATGAGATCGACGTCCGTCGCAAGCTGGACGCTCAGCAGCGCAAGAGTGATCGCGCCTATGGCGAGTGTGAGGGCGATTCGTCGCCGCGCCAGCAGCGAGCCGATCGAGATACCGAGCGCAGCGCAGATGGCGGGCGCCAGGATCTCCAGATAGCGGCCCTGTAGGTGGGAGATCGTGCTGAAGAGGATGAGCCCGCACACCAACCACACTACGATCGCCACCGCCAGACGGGCCGGAGGGGAGAGCGTCCCTCGTGGCCTGTGTCGTGCCGCGAGCGTCGCTGCCAAGAGCCCGAGCAGGACGGCCGCAAGCGCCGCCAGGCCGATTCGCGCCTCGTTCTGCGAGGCACCCGCGTGGAGCAGGCGCAGCAAACCGGGAGCGTCGCCCGCACGAGCGCTCGGGGCTCCCGGCGCTTTGGAGCCCAGACGTTCGAGACCGTTGTAGAGAAACTCCAGCCGCCAGATGCTGCCCGTACGTGATCCCACCGGGAACGGTCTGTGCGAGAGGGGAGTCAGTGAGGCTATCGCCGCCCACGAAAGCGACACCGCGACCAGCAGCGCACCTGTGCCCGCCAGTGTGAATATTCGCGCGCGTGGCTCACGTGGGCTAGCCCACCACCACAGCAGCGCAAGCGCCGGCAGGGGCAGCAGCGCCTCGGTCAGCTTGACGTTGAATGCCACGCCCATGAGCAGAGCGGCCAGCAGTATCCAGCGCACGCGCCTGCTCTCGAGCGCCAGCCAAGAGCACCACAGGGCCGCGACGCAGAGCGCCGCCAGGACGGAGTCCATCGTGTCACTGCGAGCCGTCAGCACGGCGGCGGGCAGGACTGCCATGAGGAGCGCGCTCAGCAGCGCCGTAGCCACACCGAAGGGACGGCGCAGAGTCGCGAACAACAGGATGCTCGTCGTCACTCCCGCGAGCGCCTCGGGTAGGTGCAGAGCAGTCAGGTTGAAACCGAGGATCTGCGTGCTCCCGACCTCCAGCCAAAGGTCCACGGGCGGCTTGTCGACCGCCAGGCTTCCCCCAGGCTCCAGCGCACCGAAGAAGAAGTCGTGCCACGAATGATCCATGCTGCGCACGGCTGCGTCATAGAAAGTGTTACCCGGAACGCTTCCGATCGCCCACAGTCGCAGCGTGGCCGCGAGCACGAGAATCGACAGCAGTGCAAGAATCGAAAGCAGTGCGACGGGCGCCGCTCCTTTTGCCTTCACCTCAGAATGCCGGTGTGCCCGATCGAGTAGCGGCCCGGCTGGGGCCATATGCACAGCCCATGCGGACCGTTGCCCACCTTGATGCGGTGCAGCAGGCGTCCCGTGACGGTGGAGATGGCGTAGACCTCGGCGTTGTAGCGACCCGACAGCCACAGCACCTTTCCGTCTGCGGATACTCCACCCATGTCCGGGGAGCCCCCGCCCGGCAGACGCCACTTGCGGATCGGTCGCCGCGTGGCGAACGACAGCACGGTGATCGACCCCTCCATCCGGTTGGACACGTAGAGCACCTTCGCGTCGCGGCTCGGGTAGAGGCCGTGTGCGCCCATTCCAGTAGGCACGAAGCCGGTCTTGGTCATTGTGTGGGCGTCGATCAGCCAGACGCCGTTGCGTGCCATGTCAGCCACGTAGAACGTGGCGCCGTCGGGCGAGAGCTTCACGTCCTGGGGCATCGCGCCCGGCGCAAGCGCGATCGTCTTGAGGACCCGCTCGGCGCCGAGGTCAACCACGATCAGGCGTCCCGAGAACTCGCACGACACCAGCGCATAGCGACCATCGGCGGTGAAGTCCATGTGGTCCACCCCGGCGCACTGGGGTGTCACCAGAGCATGGTGAAGCGCCATCGTGTGGGCATCGCGAAAGTCCAGCTCGTGGTGGGCCTCGGCAACGATGATCGCCCAGCGGCCATCGGCGGTGAAGTACATGTTGTACGGGTCGAGCACCGGGATCGGCTTGCCCGGCGTGCCGGTGCGTGGGTCGATTGGGGTAAGGCTGTTGCCCGCGTCGTTCGTCACATACAGCGTGCGCAGGTCCCACGAGGGGGTCACGTGCTGCGGGAGCGCCCCCACCGAGAACCGCCTGATAATCCTGAACGTGCGCTGGGAGATGACATCTACGGTGTTGGACTGGCTGTTCGGCACGTACACGAGCGCTGGATCACCACGTACCGTCGGGCTGAGCAGACCAGAGCGGTCCGCGGCATAGACGTTGTGAGGGTCGAGCAGCGGCGGGATTCGTCCTGGCTGGGGCACGAGTGCTTGCTCTGTGCTCGCTCTGTGCTCGCCCCCTGCAGTTTGCGCGCGCGTGACCGCCGAGGGGCCACCGGAGGAGCCGCCGCAGCCGCTCAGCAGGACCGCGACCACGAGGGCCGAGGCGATCTTCCCACGGTTCACGGCGAGGCGACCAGGGTGTAGGCCCGATCCTGTGCGCGGCCGGCCGAGTCACGTCCTCCGACGGCGAGGATGCGTCCCTCGAGCGAGGCGGCCCCCATATCCGACATCGCTCTCGGGAGGCGCCCAGCGGCTCTGACCGCTCCCGTGGCGGGGTTGACCGCAAGGATTGCCGCCGTCTGGGCCGTGAGGCTTTCTCCACGGCCTCCGATCACATAGAAGAGCCCATTCAGGGAGGCGCCTGCGGCGTGCGTGAGTGCGTGCGGCAGCTCACCGACACGACGCACCACTCCACTGCTGGGATCGAAGGACAGGATCGCTCGTTGCGCGCTCGTGCCGGATGTGCCACCGGCTATCAGCAACCGTCCGCCGACGGCGGCCACCGCCGCGTAGCGCAGCGGCAGCGGCAGCATCGCGGCGACGCGCGTGCTCACTCCCGGGGTGTAGGCGACGATCGTTCTCAGTGGCGCCGTCTCGGTGAAGCCCCCCACGATGTAGGCGGTGTGACCGATCGAGGCGGCCGCCACGTCGGAGGCGCCTACGGGGAGCTGTCCCACCATGCGCGCCGTGGTCCCCTCTACGCGCACGATGGCCGCACTGGCACTGCCGGCGTTCCCGCCGCCGAACATGTAGTCGTGCCCGTCGATGCTCGCCGCCGAGGCGTCATGCAGCACGAACGGGAGCGATCCTGCGCTGTGTGCGCCGCCGGCATCGATGCGCACTATGTCCGCCACGGACGCGTCGAGAGCATCCAGACCGCCAAGCGCCAAGGCGCCTTCTGCGTCGGGCGCGACCGCTGGCAGCTGCACCGGGGCGGGCAGTCGCGTGACGGTCCCGATTCGCAGCATGGGGGACGGCGTGCGGGGGCTGCTCGAGCTGGCGGCCCCGACGACCGTCGCGGTGCTGCGCGTTGCCGTGGCCGATGTCCCGCAACCGCACGTCCAGACAGCCGACAGCACAGACAAAGCCAGCAAAGCCAGGCGCGTGGAGCCCTCCGGCATCAGCTCGCCCGGATGATTGATGAGCGCATGACGATCTCGCTTACCAAGCTTCGGCGCCCTCTTGAACGGTGCCGCCAGGCGGGGCCACCCCATGTCCGTGTCCGGGCAAATGTATGTGTCCAGGCAAATGAACGTGGTGGTGTTCCTGGTCGTGCTCCTGCTCGTGCACGAACTCCGCCTCGACGATCTCAGACGGGGTTTGGTCGCGCTTCGTGAAGGTCAGGAAAATGACGAGCGCAAGGATCGTCGAGAGAAAGATGACGCTGGTGAGCGTGGTTCCCAGTCCGAGACCGCTTTCGGCCTGGGGCTGTGAGAGATAGTCTCCGATCGATGCGCCCAACGGACGCGTGAGGATGTAGGCCACCCAGAACGAGAGGATCGCATTCACGTGAAAACGCAGATGAGCGACGGTCACAAGCGCTATTGCCCCGGCGAACAGAAAAATTGAATTCAGGTAACCCAAGCCCGATTTCTCGGCGATGAGGTCTCCTGCGGACGTGCCAAGCGCGAAGGTGAACAGGATTGTGAACCAGTAGAACGCCTCGCGACGTGTGGTAACGATCGTGTGAATCGAAAGCGTGCGCTCCACTCCGTACCATGCCGCGAAAACCAGCGCGAGCGTGAGGCCGAACGCGACGGTGGTCGTTTCGAGGGTTACGCCGTAGTTGTCGGTGAGGTTGTCGCTTATGAGTGTGCCCACCACACTGATGAGTACCACTGCAAGCCAGTAGATCCCAGGTATGTAGCGGCGTGAGCGAAACTGGAACACCAATGAGACGATGAGCACTCCGCTCATCAGGATGCCGAGCTTCGTCAAGCCCAGATTGAGCTTTTGGTCCAAATTGTCGGCGAACGTCTCGCCTACAGTGGTGCAGAGGATCTTGATAACCCAGAAGTAGAGAGTGACCTCTGGGACCTTGTTCAACATCTTGCGGCCTGGAAGGCCAGTGGCGTCAAGTGAGGGGATAGTGGTCATAGCGCAGCAGACTGGCACCAGTTACCTGAACGGCGCCTGAGCGCGGGATGTTCTCGCGCTCCTAGCCTTCGGCTGGGCTTGGTTGAGGCGTTGCGCCATCGACGAAGGCCTCGAGATGCGGATGCGACCTAGCCACATGAGCTTGTACGGTCCCTGCGTGCTGAATGTCGCGCTTAGTGTGACCTACGTAGGCGACGAGGCCTATGAATACGGCCAGAGCGATCGCACTGACGGTCCCGTCCCCGAGACCGAGTCCGCTTCGTGAGGTGGGCTTGGCGAGCCAGTCCGCAAGGGAGGCGCCTAGCGGTCGGGTGAGGACGTACGCGGCCCAGAATGCGACGATCGGGTTCAAATTGAAGCGCCACCAACCGATGGCGGGTACGGCGATGATGGCGGCGAAGAGCATCGCGGAATCGAAGAACCCAAGTTTGAGCGAGATGGCCGTCAGGTCACCTGCCGCGGTGCCGAGCGCGAATGTAGCGAGTACCGCGGCCCAGTAGTAGAGCTCACGACGTCGTGTCGTAATGCTATGGATCGAGAGTGTACCCTCGCTTCGATGCCAGAGGAAAAAGACGGCAGCCACAATGATCCCGTAGAGGATGGTGGTCACGGCGTAGGGCGCGTCCACCCCGACGTGGACGCCGTCGGCGGCCATCGTGCCGAAGATCGCGACCATCATCACGGCGAACCAGTAGACAGGGGCACGGTATTCGCGAGAGCGGAGCTGAAGTCGCATTGCATACCAAAGTCCGAAAATGCCGATGACTCCCGCGAGAGCCACACTTACGCTTCCGAGGAAATCAGACATCGCCTCGCCCATGCCCGTCGTGAGGACCTTCAGGACCCAGAAGATCACCATGATCTCGGGGACCTTCGCGGCGAGTGGCTCGCGATGGTCAAGTATTCGCGAGCGAATCTGTGGCATCGACCCAAGCTACAAACAGGGTGTGCCGTTCACAATGGACCGGAGGATGATCTTTCCCAGTTCAGGCGTACGACCTCAGGCGTACACCGCTGGTGCCATAGACAGGCCAGTCGAGGGCACGGAGAATGCCTGGTCGAGTCAGCGAGAACGTCAGGCTGAGTGATACAGCAAGTGAAACGCAGTGAAATGAGCCGAGTGAGAGGGCGGCGGGGGAGATCGGTGTGAGTGGAGCTGAGCTTGGTTTGCTCGTCTCTGTGTTCCTGGCCTGCACGGTGGAGGCGGTCGAGGCCCTAACAATTGTGCTCGCGGTCGGTACCACGCGTGGTTGGTCCTCGGTACTTGCTGGAGTGCTAGCGGCAATAGTCGCTCTGGCGGCAATCGTTGGTGCGCTTGGCCCGGCGCTCGTCACATTGCCGATTGGTGTGCTGCGTGTGCTGGTGGGCGGTCTGCTCCTGGTCTTCGGCTTGCAATGGCTTGGCAAGGCGATCCTGCGGGCTGGCGGAGTCAAGGCCAAGCACGACGAGCTGCGAGTTTATGAGGAACAGGCAAGCGCCGCCGACATTGCAGATGCAGCTCGGACTGGATTTGACCTCTACAGCTTCACCATCGCGTTCAAGGGTGTGCTGCTGGAGGGGTTGGAGGTCGCTTTCATCGTCCTTACCTTCGGCACAAACCAGCACAACGTCGGTCTTGCTGCCATCGCCGCGGGGGTTGCAATAGCGAGCGTCGCGCTCGCCGGTCTGGCGCTACGCGTCCCACTCTCCAGAGTTCCTGAGAACACCATGAAGTTCGCGGTGGGAGTGATGCTCAGCTCGTTTGGAATGTTCTGGGCGGCTGAGGGCGCCGGGGCCCGCTGGCCCGGTGGGGATGCGGCGCTGCTGGCGATCGTGCCGGGAGTGCTGACCGTAGCTGTCGCAATCGTGCTGATCGTTCGGGCCGAGCTCGAGCCACCTGCCCACGGCCGGCCAGGTGCAGGGGCGCATCAGAGGACCCAAACGTGAGCAGACTGAAAGGACTGGCGTTCGGTGCGTGGGAGTTCGTGGTGGGGGAGGACTGGCTCACAGCGCTCGGTGTAGTCGCGGCAATCGCGCTCACCGCGCTCATCGCCCAGACGACTGTCGCTGCGTGGTTGGTCATGCCAGTGGCGGTGCCGAGTCTGCTGGCTCTCTCCATTTGGCGGGCATTGCGTAGAGCGCTCCGCAACCAGGATGCATGAGCGGCCACGGTGGGAGAGCGAGCTCAGACCGGCTGGAGGGGATGGACGCGCGAGAATGCACCGATAAGCTCGCGAACCCTTCAAAGCCTCGATCTGTCGAAAGCGGACCTGATCGCGCGAACAGCCGCATGGCCCACGGCGCTGATCCAACGAGTCGCCGAGCGAGCCGAGCGAGCTGTGGCGGAGCATCCACTGCTCAGCGACACGGCGATCGCGATGACGATCGCCGTGGCTGCAGTAGTTGGTCTCTGGTCCCAGGATCGCCTCGACGGGCGTCAGCTCGCGTTCTCCATCGCGCTGTGCGTGCCGCTGCTGTTGCGCCGCCGTCAGCCGATGCTCGTTTTCGCTGGATTGGCGCTGATCGCCGGGGTGCAGTGGCTGATCGCCGATCCCCAGCTCGGGGACGCAGCACTGCTCGTCGCCCTGTATGGCATCGCCCTACGCGGCAACCTCATCGAACTTGCGCTTGCGGGAGTCGTCATGGAGGCCGGGGCGGTGATGGCGGCCGCGAAGTGGGCGCCATCAGATCCGGTGAAGATATGGATCGGCCTATCTGGCCTGGTGATGGCGGCAGGGGTGTTCGGTATAAGCATTCGCCAGCGACGTATTCTGCTTGCTTCTCTACACGAGCGGGCCGCTCGGCTTGAATTCGAGCGCGATCAGGAGGGCCGCCTCGCTGCGGCGGCCGAGCGCAATCGGATCGCACGCGAGATGCACGACATCGTTGCGCACAACCTCAGCGTAATGATCGCCTTGGCCGACGGTGCGAACTATGCGATCGAGACCTCTCCTGAGCGGACCGCAGAGGCGACGGAGCAGATCTCGGCGACGGGACGCGATGCGCTGCTCGAGATGCGGCGACTGCTTGGGATACTGCGGGATGAGCAGTCTCCACAGCCGCTGCAGCCCCAGCCAAGCTTGGGGGAGCTTGAGCGTCTCGTCGAGCGGGTACGCGCTGCCGGGGTACCAGTGGATCTGGCAATCGAGGGTGATCCGCAACGGTTGCCTGAGGGTATCCAGCTCGCGGTCTTCCGAGTTGCGCAAGAGGCTCTAACGAATACCCTCAAGCACGCGAGGAGACCGACAGAGGCTCGCTTGAGCGTGCGCTGCGGTCCCGATCGTGTGGAGCTCGAGGCGACGGACACAGGCCCGCGCTCGCAGGGTGCTCCGGGTGACGGTCGCGGATTGCGCGGTATGCGTGAGCGTGCCCTCGCATATGGAGGTGAGCTTCAGGCGGGCCCGGGGGCAGACGGTGGGTGGCGTGTCCACATGTATTTGCGTCCCAGTCAGGATCACCGATGAGCATCGGGATTCTTCTTGCCGACGATCAGGAGCTCATGCGGATGGGATTTCGAATGGTCATCGAGAGCCAGCCGGATCTGCTGATCGTTGGCGAGGCCTCCGACGGGCGCCAAGCGGTGGAGGCCGCAGTCGGGCTGTCCCCGGACGTCGTCTTGATGGACGTGCGGATGCCCGAGCTGGACGGGATCGAGGCGACTCGGCGGATCATTGAGAGCGATAGCAAGACACGAATCATTGTCCTCACCACCTTCGACGAGGACGAATACGCATATGCGGCCCTAAGGGCTGGAGCCAGCGGTTTCCTACTCAAGGATGCTCCGCCGGCCGAGCTGCTCGCCGCGATTCGCGCAGTCGCCGCCGGCGACGCGGTGATCGCTCCGAGTGTGACCCGTCGGCTGCTGTCGAAGTTTGCACAGCATCTGCCTGACCCTTCGACACCTGCGTCTGCGAGCCATTCAAGGCTTGAGCGGCTGACCCCGCGCGAGCACGAGGTCCTGCTCGAAGTCGCCCGCAGTCACTCGAACGCAGAGATCGCCGAGCGCCTAGTTCTATCCGAGGCCACCGTCAAGACGCATGTGGGGCGCATCCTGGCCAAGCTGTCGCTACGCGATCGTGTACAGATCGTCGTGTTTGCCTACGAGAACGGGCTCATCCGGCCCTCAGTCGATGCCGAACCGCCGACGGCGAGCAGGCCAACCGGCGCATAATCGTTACTCAACAGTCCAAGACGTGTAGAGAGTGATCCCGTAGAGCGCACCGTACAGAGTTGAGATGACTTTCGGGCAGGTCCGGCAGTCTGAGCAGCAGACGACAACGAGAAGGAGAATCGAGATGGGAAGAATCGTGATAACAGAGTTCGTCTCGCTGGACGGAGTCATGGAGGCCCCGGGCGGAGGCGAGGACTTCGAGCACGCAGGATGGACATTCGAGATCGCCCGTGGTGAGGAGGGCGACAAGTTCAAGCTCGACGAGGCCTTCGACGCGAAGGCTCTACTGCTGGGGCGAGTGACCTATGAAGGCTTTGCTGCAGCCTGGCCGTCGATGGAGGGTGAGTTTGCAGACAAGTTCAACAGCATGCCTAAGTATGTGGTCTCCTCGACTCTGGAGAAGCCCGAGTGGAACAACTCGACGGTCCTCAAAGGCGACCTGGTGCAAGGGGTCTCCAGTCTGAGGGAGACCTCGGATGGGGATGTGGTCGTTCACGGGAGCGCCCAGCTTGCGCAGGCGCTCCTAGAGCATGACCTCGTGGATGAGCTGCGCCTGATGGT
>JBAPMC010000260.1:0-7451 GCA_049278415.1 Solirubrobacteraceae bacterium | reverse complement strand
TGAGCGAGGATGTTCACCTCGCTCAGCACCTGCGCATGACTGGGACGGTGCTTTGCAATCCTGATCCGCAGCAAACCCACGTACGTGTGCGCATTGATCTAGACAGCGCAGACCACCTCGTGATTGTGGATCCGCGCAGGTTCGGCACAGGCGAGCTGTTGCTCGGAGGCGAGGCGCTCGATGCCTTCTTCGACGCGCGTCTTGGACTGGAGCCGTTGGACGAGCGCTTCACAGTCGAGCATCTGCAGGGGCTCGCGCATGGGCGCACGACACCGATCAAGGCATTTCTGCTCGACCAGCGCCGCATGGCTGGTGTTGGGAATATCTATGCCGATGAGGCACTGCATCGAGCTGGGATACACCCGTTGCATGCAGCTGGCGACTTGAGCTTCGAGCAGCACGAGAGGCTGCATGAGGCGGTGATATGGGCGCTACAGGCAGGCATCGAGGCGCGCGGCGCCACGATCGATGACTTCCGCCACGTCGACGGCGTGTGGGGCTCCTTCCAAGATCGCTTCCAGGTGCACAGGCGCAAGGGCGAGCCGTGTTCTCGCTGCGGCGCCACGATCGTAAAGATGGTGGCAGCGGGTCGAGGAACCTATGTGTGCGAGGAGTGTCAGCCACTACCTCAAAGCAAGCGGGTGAGGAGCCCTAGGCGGCGAGCAGCTCGTCCAGGCGACCGCTCTCTACGGCGCTAAGCGTCTCCGTGAAACCTCCGAGCAGCTCAGTGCCGACGAGAACCTGAGGGAAGGTCATCATCCCAGTGCGGCTTGCGAGCTCCACGCGGCCTGCAGGATCCTTGGAGAGGTTGACCTCAGAGAACTCCAGCCCGCGCGCCTTAAGGAGACCCTTCACACGCGCACAGAACGAGCACGGCTCGGTTGTATAGACGGTTATCTGGCCGGGTTCACTCATTACTTCATAAAGTATAGCAAGGGGTAATGGGGCTGAGATGTTCGCTTATGCTTCAACCACGACTCCATTGTCAGGGCTCTGCCGCGGGCGATCATAGACTCAGCCGATGGCGGGACTGGTGAAGACAGAGGCTGTGGTGTTGCGCTCGATGCGCTACGGAGAGGCCGATCGCATTCTCCATGTCTATACGCCGCATCGTGGCAGAGTGAGCGCAATCGCCAAGGGGGTACGCCGTGCGCGCAGTCGCTTTGGTGGTCGCCTGGAGCCATTCTTCCGCTTGCATATCGAGCTGCATGAAGGCCGTGGAGAGCTACTGACCGTAACTGGCGCGCAAACTGTCAATGGCCATCCGAGTTTGCGCGAAGATGCGCATGCGCTGGACGCGGCAGCGCGGGCCTGCGATGCGGTGGGACGCCTGTTCGAGACCTCTGAGCCGCATCCGGGCGTGTTCAACCTGTTGTGTCGCAAGTTGTCGCTGCTGGATGAGAACCCTGCCGGGGCCAACCGAGCGAGCACGCTCGCGTTTCGCTTGAAGCTGCTCGTGGCTGCGGGACTCGCGCCGCAACTGGGTGCGTGCGCGTGCTGCGGTGAGCGCGAGCACCTGGTTGGCTTCTCCGGTGCTGCTGGGGGGGTTGTGTGCAATTCCTGTGAGGCGGTGGCTTTCCCGCTTGACGAGCAGGCGCACCAGTTCATGACCGAGGCGCTCGGTCGTCCGCTGAGCGAGACACGGACGAGCGAGGAGAGAGTGCTCGGCCAGGTGGAGCGGGCGGTGAGCGAGACGCTGGAGCATCATGCGCACGTGCGCTTGATGCCAGCCGCCCATCGACGATCGACAGCACCCCCGATTGGCCAACGCCGGCCACAGCCGCTGCCACAATCAGCTGTGTGAGCGTGGTCGGAGAAACACAACAGACAGCTGCAGCCTTCGCGGCCCGCCGGCAGGAGATCGAGGAGCGTGAGCTCTCGCCGCTGGCAGCACGCTCCTATCCTGCGCACAGGGCCCGTGCAGAGGAGGATTGTGGGTTGCGCACACCCTTCCAGCGCGATCGCGACAGGATTGTGCACTGCAAGGCGTTTCGTCGCTTGACGCATAAGACGCAGGTGTTCGTGGCGCCGCTCGGCGACCACTATCGAACACGTCTAACGCATACGCTGGAGGTGACGACGATCTCACGTACTGTGGCGCGGGCTCTCGCGCTCAACGAGGATCTGGTGGAGGCGATTGGGCTTGGGCACGATCTCGGGCATCCTGCGTTCGGGCACATCGGCGAGGAAGCGCTCGATCAGTGCCTCAAAGAGCGTTTCGCCAGTGAGTTTCGCCACTACGAGCACTCGCTTCGTGTAGTGGACCGGCTCGAGCGCGAGGGCGCTGGCCTCAATCTCACCGAGCAGGTGCGCGAGGGGATTGCCTGCCATTCGAGCCGGGCGCCGCTCCCGCAGACGCTCGAGGGACGGATCGTACGGGTGATCGATCGGGTGGCCTATATAAACCACGACATCGATGATGCAGTGAGGGCCGGGTTGCTGAGCGAGCTGGAGCTGCCCGAGAAGCCCATTGAGGTTCTCGGAGCGAGTGGGTCTGAGCGGATAGACACGCTCGTGCACGACATGGTGGAGCACTCACAGGTGGCTGGTGACATCGTTCAAGGACCTACGGCGGGGCCGGCGATGGCAGAGCTGCGTGCGTTCATGTTCGAGCGGGTGTATCTCGGCCCGGCGGTACGGGCGGAGCATGCGCGCATCGCAAACGTGGTGAGATGTCTGTTCGAGCATTACGTGGAGCATCCTGAGTTGCTGCCCGACTCACAGCGATATGAGCCCGGCAGCGTCAGCGAGGACTCCAGGGGCGAGCCACCTGAGGGGCTGGAGCTGGCACAACGCGTGACCGACTACCTGGCGGGAATGACCGATCGCTACTGCATTCGTGCCTACACAGATCTAGAAGTGCCGCGAGCCTTCGCTCGCTAAGCACGACTCAGTCACCGCCCGCCCGTTTGATTACCCGGCCCGCGGCGCAGGCGCCGAGTGGCTAGCGTAGCTCGCGATGGCTCTCTACACCAGCGACTCCAGGGACCGTGTGCGCGACGCGGTGGATTTCGTGGATCTAGTGTCGACGCGTACCGAGCTACGAAGAGCGGGCCCGCGTAGCTATGAGGGGTTGTGCCCGTTTCACGACGAGCGAACCCCGTCATTTGGAATAGACCCCACGGAGAAGGTTTACTACTGCTTTGGCTGCCAGGCCTCTGGCGATGTCTTCACGTTCGTGCAGGAGATGGAGAGTGTGGACTTCAGGGGCGCCCTCGAGCTGCTGGCTGACCGCTACGGGATTGAGCTCGAGCTCGAGCGTGAGGATCCGCGCGAAGCTGAGCGGCGTCAACGGCGCGAGCGGCTGCTAGAGCTGCTGACGCGCACGGCCGCCTATTACGAGCGCTACCTCTGGGATTCGACTGAGGCTGCTCGCGCTCGCAACTACCTGGAGGGACGCGGCTTGAGCAGCGAGGGGTTGCACGCCTTTCGCGTGGGCTATGCGCCGAGCGCCTGGGATCGCGTGCTGCTCGCCTCCCGTCACGGGGGCTTCTCCGAGCGCGAGCTGTATGACACGGGCCTGGCGCAGCGCTCCCAGGAGAACGGGCGACCCTACGATCGTTTCCGCGGACGGATCATGTTCCCGCTCGCTGACTTGCGAGGCCGGGTGCTCGGCTTCGGTGCGCGAGCGATGCGCGAAGAGCAGAAGCCGAAGTACCTGAACACCTCCGACAACGACGTCTACCACAAGGGGCGTCACCTCTATGGAGCCGATTTGGCGCGTGCAGCGGCGGCGAAGGCTTCTGAGGTGATCGTGTGCGAGGGGTATACCGATGTGATTGCGTTGCACCAGGCGGGCTTCAAGAACACCGTTGGGTTGATGGGTACCGCGCTGACGGATGAGCAGGTGGGTGAGCTGGCGCGTCTGGCGCAGACGGTGCTGCTCGCGCTCGACGCTGACAGCGCCGGACAGGAGGCGATGCTGAAGGCTGCGCGACTGGCTGCGAGGCGCAAGCTCGAGTTGCGCGTGGTGGAGCTCCCGACTGGAGCAGATCCGGCGGAGCTCGTACAGAGGGGCGGGGCGGAGGCGATCAACGAGGCAGTGGCCCGGGCGGTGCCGTTCGTGCGTTTTCGCGTCGAGCGAACACTGGCCAGCGGGGACGACTCGAGCCCCGAGGGTCGTGACCGGATGGTGGCCGAGTTGAGACCCGTGTTTGCAACGCTTCCGCCGAGTGCTATGCGGATGGAGCTGACACGTCTCGTATCGGGTCGACTCGGCTTGAGCGAGGGTCTCGCCGAGACACTGCTCGCCTCGGGGGCAGGGCAGACCCGAACGGGTGGGCGATCCGCAACGGAGAACAAGGGCACGGGAGGAGGGTCTAGCCGTGCAGATCACGAGCTGGAGCGACGGACGGGCGCCGGCGGCGACGGCGGGTCGCGCGCAAGCAGGGTTCTGTCGGCGCGTGAGGACACAGAGCGCGCCTTTCTCGCATTGTGCATCGCCGCGCCGGAGCACGGGGAGAGCTCCCTCGAGGAGGTTGATCTCGAGGGGGTGTTCACAAGCGAGCTGCTGCGCCGCGCGGCCCAACATCTAAGGGGGGGACACCTCACCGAGCCGTTGAAGGGCGTGGACGCCGAGGATCGTGAGCTGGTGGGTCTGCTTGCGGAGCTGACCGTGGAAGCTGGACGCTGGCCGGTATCCGCTCGATCGACCAAGCCTCCGATGCTCGAGGTACAGCAGCTGCAGCTGCAGCTCGCGTGGATCGATCGTCGCATCCACACCGCGCGTGCACAAGGAATCGGTGAGGTGAGCGATCTTGCGAGACAGCGGGGTGAGGTCAAGCGCGACTTCGACCACGCCCAGGAGAGAGCCTTGGCGGAGACAGGTCCTGACGGCGGCCCCTAGGACCTACGGCGAAGCGGACCCTTAGTAAAGTAGCCCGAGCTTCACGATCTGGGGTAGCTCAATTGGCAGAGCATTCGGCTGTTAACCGAAGGGTTGTGGGTTCGAGTCCCACCCCCAGAGCTTCACAACCCTTCGCCCGGCCCTCCGGGCCGGACTGGTTCCCCGGAGGGGATGGGCATGGGTTCGAGTCCTAGCCGGGAGTTTCCTGGCTCTGCAAGCTGCTCGATGAGCTCTGAGGCGCGCAGGCCCGAGTCATGCGTAGCGGCCCAGGCGGCCAGCTTTCGTGCTTGCGCGCGGATCGAAGGCTCGCTGAGTGCCCGCTCAACAGCGTGTCGCAACGGGCGTGGTGAGATGAAGCGCCGCGGGAGGCGCACCCCGGCGCCGGCCCAGTCGACGCGTGCTGCGTTCTCGTTCATATCACCGGCGACGGGGCAGGCGATGACGGTGCAGCCGCTCGAGAGAGCGCGGACGAGCGTGCCATGGCCGGCGTGGCAGACGACGGCGTCGCAGTGAGGCATAGTGCCCGCATAGGAGACCCAGTCGACAAGGCGCGCGTTGTCAGGGACGGGCAACGGACGCGAGGGCAGACGTCGATTCCAGGTTGCCAGTACACGCACCGGGGCATCGGCAAGGCCGCGCAAGGCGGCGTGCAGCAGACGGTGGTCGGGGTCTTGAGAGGTTGAAGGGGCAACCAGCACGAGCGGAGCGTCACCGGACGGCAGTGAGACCTCCTCGGCAGGCGGCTCCCATAGGAGCGGTCCTACGACGTGGACATGGGAGGACCAGCGGCGGGGGTACTCGAGTTGCGGGAAGGTGGCGACGAGCGCAAGCTCCCGACTCGTGCCTCCGTGAGCGTGGAGGAGCGGCGGCAGCCCGACTTGTTCGCGGGTGTTGTTGAGTGCTATCCGCCCACTCTCAAGTCCTCGACGGACCGGCAAATGGGCGCGCTCCCAGAACGCACGACCAGCCGTTGTGCGAGGGAGACGGGCGCCAAACGAGTAGATGGGAAATCCAGGGGCGGCTTCAGGATGAACGTGGGGGATGAGAGTTGCGCATGGGATGCCGGCTAGCTCGCTGGCGAGCGCGGGGCCCAGCGTGAGGATGTCGTGAACGACGACATCCGGGCGCAGTTCGTCTATCAGTGGGAGCGTGTCACGGGTGGCGTAGACGACGGCCTCGTAGAAGTCGAGCGGCTGTTCACTGATGGGGAAGACGTTGTACTCAGGGGCTTGAGTGAAGGCGAGTCCCTCTGCTTCGACGTGTGTGCGCCAACGCTTCCACGTTTGCAGCATGACGTCGTGGCCACGGGCAGCGAGCGCGCGACCGAGCGCGATCATTGGGAACGCGTGACCGGGATCACCAAACGCGCCTAGGAAAATGCGCAGTCGAGGGGACGCCGTCCCCTCGAGGGCCCCCAAGGAGACGGCTTTGATGCCCACAGACGGAGACACGAGGTACTGCGTGAACAGATGTCGCCGAGAGCGCTAGCCGGCGAGCTCGGCGACTAGGCGAAGCTGCTCGAGTCGATCGTCCTTTGTCAAGGCGATCGGTGTGATCCCGAGTGTGCCAACGCCCGCGTCGCGGTAAACGGCAAGGCGCTCGCGCACCACATCCTTGGGACCGCACAGCGAAACGGTGTCGATGAGGGCGTCGGGGATCGCAGCCATTGCCTCCTCGCGCTTGCCTTCGAGGTAGAGGTCTTGAATCACTTTTGCCTGCTCCTCAAAGCCATAGCGACAGACGAGGTTGTTGTAGAAGTTCTGCTTACGGGAGCCCATGCCCCCGACGTAGAGCGCGATGAATGGACGCATCGCGTCGCGAGCGCTCTGCAGGTCGTCGGTGATGAACACATTGACGGTTGGGGCGATGTCGAAACCGTCAAGCGAGCGCCCGACACGGTTGGCGCCTTCCTGCAGCAACGGACGCAGCTCAGACACATGCTCTGGGGAGAAGAGCGTGGGAATCCAGCCGTTGGCGATCTCACCGGCGAGCGCCGTGTTCTTCGGGCCGATGGCAGCCAGGTAGACAGGAATGTGCTCCTGAACGGGGGCTATCGTGAGCTTCAAAGCCTTGCCGGGACCGTCAGGGAGAGGCAGCTCGAGCGTCTCACCATGGAACTCGAGGCGTTCACGGGCAAGCGCCTTGCGGACGACGGCCACATACTCGCGGGTGCGCTGGAGCTGCTGAGCAAAGCGCTGTCCGTGCCAGCCCTCAGCGACCTGGGGGCCTGAGGAGCCGATGCCGAGGATCATGCGCCCGCCGGAGAGCTGGTCGATTGTCGCTGCGGTCATGGCTGTCATCGCTGCGGAGCGTCCCGGCATCTGAAAGATGCCTGAGCCGAGCCGGATGGTGGAGGTCTGCCCGGCCAGCCAGGCAAGCACTGTGGCTGTGTCAGAGCCATAAGCCTCAGCAGCCCAGACGGAGTCATAGCCGAGTCGCTCGGCTTCCTGGACGATTTCAAGCTGATCTTGGGAGCTGAGGCCGAGACCCCAGTAGCCGATGTGCACGCCTAGCTTCATATGCGTCCTTTCCTTTAGAGAGCGTCTCCGGGACGCACGAACATCATCTCAGGAACAACGCATGCGGGAGAGGTCCGCAGCAGATA
>JBAPMC010000259.1:0-7318 GCA_049278415.1 Solirubrobacteraceae bacterium | reverse complement strand
GTCCAAGACCTGAGTGGGCGCTTCGATCTTGCCGTCGTGGCCCTCGCTGGGCACGATCGCGGTGCCGACCGCGAAGAACTCGATCGTGTGGCTGCCCCAGCCGTGACTCTTCTCCTGCAAATCCACGCCCACAATGCCCTCGGCGCTGAGCTCCTGCGCCTCGCTCTGCATCCGCTCCATGGCAAGCTCGCGCGCGTCGTACAGCGCCTGGGTGAAGTTCGAGAGCTCCACGTTGCGCCCAGTCTGTGCCATCGACTTCAGCATGCCCCTATGGGCAACGTGGTAGACGCAGCTACCCATCACCATGCCAACCGGGCGGTGCCCTGTACGCAGCAGCGTCCAGAAGTCCTGGCCTGAGAGGTCGCTGGTGAAGGGACGGCCGTTGGGCGCGCGGTGAAGCACTCCCTCGCGGTGCTTCACCGCGGTGCCGATTGCAATGAACTCCGCCATGTCCTGACCCCACTCATAGCGGCCGATGTCGAGGCGCACGCCCACCACGCCGTCGGCGCCGAGCTGGTCCGCCTCCTCCTCCATACGGGTCATCGCCAGCTGGCGCGCCCCATACATGGCCTCGGAGAGCACGGTCATCTCCTGGCTCTTCTTCCACCCCGCCACCTGGATACCGATGTGGTAGATCGAGCTGCCAACCACGAGGCCGAGCGGCTCGAAGCCAGCCTGCTTCACCAGCAGGAACTCGTTCACAGAGAGGTCAGAGGTGAACAGGCCCGCACGGTTCTGCTGCAGACGCGCCCTGCCCGCCTCGGGAACGCCCTCGAGCGATGTGGGGTCATAGCTTGTGTCGCTCTCGCCTTGGCTCATCCTTGGGCTCCTCGTCTGAGTCTCATGCTCGGGGTCTCCTTCTAGATCTAGGTCGTCAGGTCGATGATCGGTTGTGGCGCCTGCGGATCGGCCGAGCCGGTGTCGCGAATGGCGTTGCCAACCACATGGAAGGTCACCATCAGACCTCCCCGCGAATAGTTCCCGCCTCCAACCGACACCCGCCCGATGTTGTGAACGATACGCACCCCAATCACGCCGCTTGCATTGAGCTTGGCGGCCTGCTCGGTCATCCGCTGCACCACGATCTCGCGTGCGCTGTAAACACCCTGGGTGAATTCGGTTAGCTCCTGGTTCTGGGTGAATGTGACGTTGCTCAGCATCTGGGTCGAGTAGGACGCCGCCACGAAGAACACCGAGCTCCACGCCACGATCCCAAGCGGTTCGATCCCCGCACTCAGTAGCTTCGTGTAGTCCGCCACCGAGAGCTCTGTCAGGACAGGGCCGCTCTGGCGCGATCGGCTGCCATGTCGCGAGTGCTTGTCTTGGTGCGTCTGGCTCTGGGTCCGCTCATCCTGGGCCTGGGCGTCTTGTGTGTGACGAACCGCTGTGCCAATCACCATGTACTCGATTGAGTTTTCAGCCCAGTCGTGCGCGTCGGTGCGCAGGTCCACGCCAATCACTGCGTCTGCGCCCACGTGCCCCGCCTCCAGGGCTAGGCGGTTGAGGGCGAGCCCCCGCACCTCGTTCCAGGCCTCCGTGAGCGCTTCCATCTCGAACATGAAGCTTCCGCCCATGGACGACGGCCACGGGGTCGACTGGTAGCCCACCTGGTAGATCGAGCTACCCATCACCTGGGCCACCGGCTTCAGCCCCAGCCTGTGGCAGAGAGCGAAGTCGGCCACTGACAGATCAGAGGTGAACGCGCCGCCCTGCTCGCCAATCTCCCGCAAGCGCCGCTCGGCGGCGAGCGGTATCCCGCCGGCTTCAACGCTACGCAGCGAATCCGCCTGCTCCTCGTCGCTCATCATTCGCTCGCCCGCCTGCGAAGTTTGCTCTTCGGCCTGCTCGTTCAAGCCAACCGGTGGCTCATCCGCGTTCATCCCATCAGTCTCTCGAGGGCCGCACGGGCCTCGGCGCTGCGCTCCGCTTCCTCGCGCAGGCCCGCCGCCAGAGCGCTCACCCACTCGCCCGGATCAAGCGACTCGCGCTTGATCGAGATGCCCCCCACCTTGCGCTCGCGGGCGCCGGCCACATGATCCGCCGCCACAGCTAGCTCATACGAGGTGTCCCCGAGGGTCACCTGCACTCTGCGCACACGCTTCTCGCCGCGTCCCAGCAGGCCCCCACCACGGCGCTCCACCCGCGTCTGCGCCGGCAGCGAGGACTCGAGCTTGCTCGCCAACACCTCCACCGAGATCCGCAGATCGGAACCATCCGAACGTAGGCCAGCCGCGGAGAGATCGAAGTCATCCTCAACGGACATGCAATGAGCCTACTCTCACTCTGCGCGCACACGCCGGGTAGCTGTGCCGATTTGGGATCTTGGTCGTAACCGCCTGCCTCGGCTATGTGAACTACATTCTTTACGTGACCGATCCCAAGCAAATACGGGTATCTGACGCAGAGCGCGAACGGCTCGTGGAGGAGCTGCAAGAGCACACGGTTGCCGGAAGGCTCACCGCGGAGGAGCTCGACGAGCGCTCAGGTGCGGTCTATGCCGCTCGAACCCGGGCGGACCTCGATGCGCTGCGCACCGACCTGCCGGTCAGCACGGTGGCGGCTCGGCTCGCGCTCGTGGAGCGTAAGTCGCATCTGCGTCGTCGCCTCGCTCAAGAGGCGGGCGGCTCGGTGGCGGCGTCGCTCGTGTGTGTCGCCATCTGGCTCGCCAGTGGGGCCAGCGGCGGCTTCTGGCCGATCTGGGTGATCATCTTCACGCTGCTGCCCGTGTTGCGTGATAGTTGGCGTCTGCTGGGACCGGGCTCGGATCTCCACGTCCTCGAGGCACGACTGCAGGCTCGTCATGAGCGCCATCTTGCGCGCGAGCACCGGCGCTCCCGCTACCGACGTCTATTGCCCTGAGCGCAGGCAAGACCCAAATCTGGGTGACCCGTCCTTAGAGGCCATCGCATCGGCTCTCCAAGGATGGCTCAAACGGGTGGGTCAGCCGCAGCCAACCCACCCAGATCGTCTCGTCTCAGTGCAGCAGGTCCAGCGTGTTATCTGCGTCGTTTACGAAGTAAACGCCCTGGCGGTAAGGCGCGAGTGTGAGTCCGAACAACCCGCCTTCGCCCGCACCCGTGTCGAGGGGTTGGAACTCGGCGCCGATTGGCGTCGTCTCCACGATGTTCCCGTCATTCCCGTTAGCCGTAAGGATGTCGCCGTTGGGGGCGAGGGTGAGCCCCAATGGATTGTTGAGGTAGCCGCTCAGCGCCACGGTCGCGCCCCCGCCTTCAAGCGGCGTCTGTCGGTTGAAGGCATATGGAACGGCGGCGATGCGATTGCCCTGTGTGTCGGCTACATAGAGAGTGCCTTCGTCACCCAATGCAACACCTGTCGGGCCTACCACGAGCGCGGCGGGATCTGTGCGCTCGGGGAAGCCGTTAGCGATGACATCCATCGCGGTAACCGCCGGTGGATGGTGTTTGCCCTCGATATGCAGACGAATCCGCACGACGGTTCCGCCGTCGGTTGGCGTTTCGCCCGATGCCACGGTGCCGTTCAGGACGTTAGTGACGAACAGTGTGGCGCCCGAGCCGTTGTTGACTGAGGTCATGTCCCAGGGGCCATTGATCGGCGGGCCGGAAATCGTCTCAACCACATTGCCGTTCTTGTCGAGCACAATCAGGCATCCCGCCTGTGCGGTGGCAGCGCTTCCGTCCGCGGTCGGCAGGCTTCCGACCACAACGTAGCCATGTGGCAGGATCGCAAGCGCCGTCGTCAAGCCAACCCCGCCAGGGCAGGCGCCGGGGAGCGTAGTTGGATTGATCTGGGCGAACAGCGACAGGCTGCCGGTTGGCGTCACCTGCACGATCGTCGTGCCAGTTCCCTGCAGGTTTTCGGCGTTGTTGAAGTTGCTGATGAGTATGTCTCCCTGCACCAGTGAGCCCACGCTCCTGGGCACGGTCACAATTCCGTAGGGGTTCACGTCTCCATTGGATGGCACGGTGCCGCCAACCGAGGAGATCGTGGAGAACAAGCCGATGAATGGGTGGTCGAACGCCAGAGCAGCGCCCGTTGAGAGTGTGAGGCAGGCAAGCAACGCCGCGAGGAGCGACAGCAGCGCGACCTTCGCGGAGCGCCGACGTGTCAATCGACTGCCGCAAGCTTTGACGGCGGGCTTGAGTGGAGAGCCTGTGGTATGGCTAGGCATGAGAACGCCTCCTTCTTGTAGATGGCTCTTGCACGGCTAGATTCCGACGGCTGGACTTCGGAAAGGTGGAGCATTCCGTAGCGTTCCCGATTCGGGCGGTGCGTAATAGGCTCTCCGCGTGTCCGATCTGCGCAAGGCGACCGACCAGGCCCTTGCGGGGGGTCCAGAACGCCACCACGAGAAGGCGCGCGAGCAAGGCAAGCTGGCGGTGCGCGAGCGTGTGAGCCTGCTGTTGGACGAGGGCTCCTTCTCCGAGGAGGCTCTGCTTGCCAACTGGAACGAGCCCGGCCTCGGCGCCGACGGCGTCGTCACTGGGGTTGGCACGATCGAAGGGCGTCCGGTGGCCCTGATGGCCAACGACCCCACGGTCAAGGCCGGTTCATGGGGCCCAAAGACGGTCGAGAAGATCCTGCGTATCCAGGAGCGGGCTTTTAGTTTGCGTATCCCGATGGTCTACTTGGTCGATTCCGCAGGCGCTCGTATCACCGAGCAGGTCCAGATGTTCCCGGGGCGGCGCGGAGCGGGACGGATCTTCTACAACGAGGTGCGCGCTTCCGGGGTCATTCCCCAGATATGCGTCCTGTTCGGCCCAAGCGCTGCCGGTGGCGCTTACATCCCAGCCTTTTGCGACATCGTAATCATGCGTGACGGCAACGCCTCTATGTACCTCGGCTCGCCGCGTATGGCCCAGATGGTGATCGGTGAGAACGTCACGCTTGAGGAGATGGGCGGCGCGCGCATGCACACCAGCGTCTCCGGTTGTGCGCATCAGCTCGTGAAGACCGACGAGGAGGGCATCGCGTTCGCGCAGCGCTACCTGTCCTACTTTCCCTCCAACTGGGAGGACACGCCCCCCGTGGCATTCTCCGCCACGCCGGGTGGCTTCCCGACACGAGCCACAACTTCTGCGGCGGAGGTCCCGGAGTCCCAGGCCGCCGCATCCCAGGCAGGGCCGAGCACCATCGCGGATCTGATCCCCGCCGACGAGAACAAGCCGTTCGACATGCTCTTGCTGATCGAGGCCATCGTGGACGAGGGCTCGCTCCTACAGGTTCACTCGCGCTGGGCGAAGGAGATCCTCGTCGGCTATGCGCGTTTGGATGGTCACGCGGTCGGAATCGTCGCCAACCAGCCCAAGCACAAGGGTGGCGTGCTGTTCTCCGACTCCGCCGACAAGGCCGCCCGCTTCATCTGGACCTGCAACGCCTTCAACATCCCGCTGCTGTTCCTCGCCGACGTGCCCGGTTTCATGATCGGCACTCAAGTCGAGCGTCAGGGAATCATCCGCCATGGCGCCAAGATGATCAGCGCCGTCTCGGAAGCCACCGTGCCCAAGATCTCAGTGATCGTGCGCAAGGCCTATGGCGCCGGGCTCTACGCGATGGCAGGTCCTGCCTTCGAGCCCGACTGCTGCATCGCCCTACCGAGCGCCTCGATTGCGGTGATGGGCCCGCAAGCAGCCATCAACGCGGTCTATTACAACCAGCTGCAAGCAATCGACGACGAAGGGCAGCGGGCTGCTAAGACCGAGGAGTTGCGGCACGAGTACGCCGAGGACATCGACCTCCTGCACCTTGCCTCCGAGCTGGTCATCGACGCGGTGGTCGAGCCTGAGCGGTTGCGTGAGGACCTCATCCGGCGCTTCGCCTACTCCTCCGCCAAGCGCCGCGAGTGGCCCGCCAAGCGCAATTCGGTCACGCCCGTCTAGCATTCCCGCGATGGATGCCACCGATCTAGCGTTTGCAGGCATCGCCGGCCAAGCCGAGATGGTCGCCGCCGGCGAAGTCTCCTCGCGCGAGCTGGTTGACCTGTACCTGAAGCGCATCGAGCGCCTCGACGGGCAGCTGAACGCCTTCAGGGTGGTGTTCGCAGAACGCGCGCTGCTCGAAGCCGACCAGGCCGACGCACGGCGTGGCGCAGGCGGGGAGCGTCCGCTGCTCGGCGTCCCCATCGCCGTCAAGGACGACATCGACATCGCAGGAGAGGTAACCGCGCTCGGCACCAACGCACACGGTGGCGTGACGGCGCCAGTCGACGCCGAGGTGGTGCGCAGGTTGCGCGAGGCCGGCGCCATCGTGATCGGCAAGACAAACGTGCCCGAGCTGTGCATCTGGCCGTTCACCGAGACGCCCACGTTCGGCGCCACCCGCAACCCTTGGGACCTACAGCGTGCTCCAGGTGGATCAAGCGGCGGCAGCGGCGCGGCTGTCGCTTCAGGGCTCATAGGCGCCGCGCTCGGCTCCGATGGCGCCGGATCAATCCGCATCCCCTCAGCATGGTGCGGCCTCTTCGGACTAAAGTCCCAGCGCGGACGCGTCTCAATGGCGCCCAAAGCCGAGGGCTGGCACGGGATGTCGGTCAACGGCATCCTCAGCCGCTCAGTCACCGACACCGCTCTCTTCCACGACGTGGGCTCGGGCTCAGCAGCCGTCGACCGTGATCGTCCCGAGCCGCCCACAGGCTCGTTTCTCTCCGCCGCGCGTACTCCACCAGGAAAACTGCGCATCGCCTTCTCCACCAAGATGCCGCCACTTGTGATCGCGCGCCTCGACAGCGATGCACGCCGGGCCTTCGAGGAGACGGTTGAGCTGCTGCGCTCACTCGGCCACGACGTCAAAGAGCAGGACCCTGATTACGGCATCGACACGATGCCATCGGTGCTGCTGCGCTTCCTGCGCGGGATCCACGACGAAGCTCACGCGCTGCCCTACCCCGAGCGCCTTTCGCGCCGCACACGCTCCCTGTCTACGCTCGGCTCGCTCGTCCCGCCTGCGCTGCTAGAGCGCTCGCGTGCAGCCGAGCAAACGCTTGCCGGCAAGCTGGGGCGCGTACTGGAGAATCACGACGTTCTGATCACGCCCACCACCGCCCAGCCGCCGCCGCCGATCGGACAGTACGACGGTCGCGGGGCCCTGTGGACATTGAATGCGGTGATCGGCCTCGTGCCCTACAACGCTCCATGGAATCTCACCGGTCAACCCGCCGCCTCAGTGCCAGCCGGTTTCGGCTCCGACGGCTTGCCACGCGGCGTGCAAATCGTCGGTCGTCCCGGCGCTGAGACCACGCTACTCTCGCTAGCCGGTCAGCTCGAGGCGGAGCGTCCCTGGGCGCAGCACCGCCCCGACGCGTTCGCGTGAGCCAGGAGGAGCAGGAGGAGCTCCTCCATCT
>JBAPMC010000258.1:0-10996 GCA_049278415.1 Solirubrobacteraceae bacterium | reverse complement strand
GATCTGGTTGTTGAACTCGCGCTTTGTGGCGGCGTAGGCGCGTGTTGGTCCGTCCGCCAGGCGCGTCGTCAGGGCGGCGCTCTGCTCGGCAAGGCTCGCGTCGGGATGCACTGCGTTCACGAGCCCCCAGTCCAGCGCCTGACTGGCGCTCACCCGCTCGCCGAGCATCGCCATCTGGGTGGCGCGCGCTACTCCCACCCTGGCGGGCACGAACAGCGAGGAGCCACCGTCGGCCACCAGGCCGATGTTGACGAATGCGAGCAGGAAGTAGGAGCTCTCGGCGGCGAGCACCAGATCACAGCAGAGCGCCAGCGAGCAGCCGATCCCCACAGCGGGGCCGTTAACAGCCGCGACCACCGGCTTCTCCATCTCGCGGATTGCGTGCATGATCGGGTGGTAGCGCTCGGTGAGCGCCCGATAGACGTTGGGGCGACCCTCCGGTGTGAGGTCGTCTCCGCTGATGTCCTTCAGATCGGCGCCCGAGGAGAAGGCGCGCCCGGCGCCGGTGATGCGAACGGCGCGCACCGCGTCATCCTCTGCAGCTCCCCTCAGGGCCGCGAGCAGGTCTTCGCCGAACTGCTTGTTCCAAGCGTTGAGCGCCTCAGGACGGTTGAGCTCGATCGTCGCCGCGCCGTCCTCGACCAGTACGTTGACGGTTTCAAGCTGAGTGTCGGGCTCGCTCATTTGACTCTCCTGTGGTCGGTGGGCGCCCGGCGCCCTCAGCACCGGTCGAGGCCTGTGATCGTTTGTAGGCCGCGCCAGAATATCCGCATGAACGACCCATCCCCTCCATCCATACCGCGGAGGGCCTTATCGTGTTGGGCATGAGCAGGCCCACAATCGGCATATGCACAGCGCTCGAGCAGGCTCGCTGGGCGATGTGGGACCAACAGGCGGTGCTGCTCTCACGCAGCTATGTCGAGGCGGTGCAACGCGCCGGAGCACTGGTCCTGATGCTGCCCCCAGACGAGCTCTTGCTCGAGGACCCGGGGGAGGTGCTGGATCTGCTCGACGGGCTGATGCTCGCAGGCGGCGCCGACATCGATCCGGCGAGCTACGGCGAGCAAGCCCATGCGGAGACGGTCGACACGGTCCCCGAGCGCGATCGCTTCGAGATCGCGCTCGTGCGAGCGGCGGTCGAGCGTGACCTGCCGGTACTCGGGATCTGTCGCGGGATGCAGCTCATAAACGTGGCTTACGGTGGCACGCTGTTCCAACACCTGCCCGAGCGCTTCGGCCACCACGAGCACCTGCGCGTGCCTGGCACCTTCGATGGAGCCGATCACGACGTCGATTTGATCGAGGGAACGGTTGCCGCACACGCGGCGGGCGAGACCCACCATGCAACCAAGTCACATCACCATCAGGGCGTGGATCGGCTGGGCGAGGGACTGCAGATCAGCGGCAGCTCCTCAGGGGATGGTCTGCCAGAGGCGATCGAGATGCCCGACCGGCGCTTCGTGCTCGGTGTGCAGTGGCACCCCGAGGCGGACCACTCAAGTGACGTTGTTGGCGTCTTTGTCGCGGAGGCAGAGAAGCACATGCGTGAGCGTACGGCCGAGGGAACTGCCGCATAGCGCCATATACTCCCCGTCCCGTGCGGGGGTCTAGGGCGATCAGAACAGCCGCCTGGGGCGTGGTAGCCGCGGGTGTGATGGCGCCACTCGTGCGCAGGCGGTTGAAGACCCCACCGATCGTGGCGCAAACAGTCGCTTTCGCTGCTCCCGTGGGCCTATGCGTAGCTGTACCTCGTTCGCGCACGCGCGATATAGCGGTGTGCTGCTTGCAGATGTGGGCATACCTGGGGGCCTACAAGGCGCCCAATGACGACGAGGCGGCACAGGAGCGTCGGGTGCACGTCAACTATCCGATTGCTGTCGACCGCCTGCTCGGGCTCGGTCAGCTGCCTACCGTGCGCCTGCAGCGACGGCTTGCGCGCGGCCAATGGCGGGTCGGCGACCGTGTGCTTGTATGGGCGCACTGGCTTTGGTTTATGGTGCCCCACGGCTCACTCGTCTACATCATGGTGCGCCATCGGGGCCGCTTCGATCGCTCCGCAGTTTTGACTTACGCCGTGTTCGACATCGGTGCGATGGTCTACTGGATCCTGCCAACTGCTCCGCCGTGGTACGCCGCGGCTCAGACCGATAGTCGTGGGCATTTCAACGGAAGAATGCTCGCGCCGTCAACCTCGAAGGGGGGGCCCCAGGAGATCGCCGTGAGGCGAATGATGGTCGAATATGGGGAGTTCTTCTGGAAAGACGGCTGGGGTCCGCTTTACAGTGTTCTTGGAGGCAACCCATTGGCCGCGATGCCGTCGCTGCACTTCGCCACATCGATGATGGCCGCTCAGCTGCTCGCAGAGACCGGGCCGGTCGCCGGCACCCTGGCATGGGGCTATACCGCCACGCTCGGGTTCGCGCTCGTATATCTGGGTGAGCACTACGTCGTGGACCTGATCGCCGGTGCCGCGCTTACTGGGGTGGTGCGACGTGCGGCTCCGCGCCTGAGTCCCGCGGTCTCGCACCTCAGCAAGGTGGTTGCGGCGATCGAGGCGCGAGCGCACGAGGCGAGATGATCCCAACAAGAGAATGAGATGGACGAGCTAGATCGATCAGAGCTGAGCGGCAAGGTGGCGGATGCGAGTGGCGAGGTGGCGGATGAGCAGATGCCGCGCCTGCCGGTCACACGCCGCAGCGCGATCGCCTTCTGCCTGTTCGTCCTCTCGGCCGTAGCATTCCTCTACTTCGTGCTCCCCAAGCTGGCGGGGCTCAGCAGCACCGCCCACCGCATCGAGCGCGGTGACACCTGGTGGATTTTGATCGGCGTGTTCCTCGAGATCTGCTCCTTCGGCGGCTACGTGGTGCTTTTCCGGGCGGTGTTCGTGCGTGGGCGACACAGTCCGATCGGCTGGCCCGAGAGCTACCAGATCACGATGGCGGGTTTGGCTGCAACTCGCCTGTTCGCGGCCGGCGGCGCAGGAGGGATCGCACTCACCGCCTGGGCGTTGCGTCGCTCCGGGATGGAGCCGCGGCTGGTGGCCTGTCGAATGGTCGCCTTCACGGTGCTGCTCTATGCGATCTACGCGGGCGTGGTGATACTTGACGGCATCGGGCTCGGCACCGGTGTGCTCCCGGGGGAAGGCTCGTTTGCAATCACGATCGTACCGGCGGCGGTCGCGGCGATTATGGTGGCTATCACCGGTGCGATGGCCCTGCTGCCAGGCGATATTGAGCGGCGCCTTGCGCGAGGGGCTGCGGGCTCAGGCCGGACAGCCCGCGTGGTTGCACTAGCCGTGACCGTGCCCGCCATGGCTGCAAGCGGCGTGCGTACAGCGATCGATCTGATCCGCTCGCGTGATCCCGGGCTGCTCGGGGCGCCGGCCTGGTGGGGCTTTGACATCTGTGTGCTGTGGGCGTGCTTTCACGCGTTTGGCGCCCCGCCCCCCTTCACTGTCATAGTGATGGCCTACTTCGTTGGGATGGTGGGCAATCTGTTGCCGCTGCCCGGCGGGCTGGGGGGCGTTGAGGGAGGGATGATCGGCGCGTTCGCGGCGTTCGGTGTGGACTTCAACCTGTCGGTGCTCGCGGTGCTGTCCTATCGTGCGATCTCCTTCTGGCTGCCTACGCTCCCCGGCGCGATCGCCTACTTCCAGCTGCGTCGCACGGTGGCTCGCTGGAAGAGCGAGCAGGCGGCTCCATCGGTGCCCGCTGCGAAGGCGATCGAGGCTGCCGGCCCGCTGCACGCATAGCGTTCTCACGCTGCAAACACGCTATACTTTACAAAGTAAAGCGCTCAGATATCGGCCGGTCGCCAGATGCTGGGGTGCGAGCCAGTCGGGAGATATTGGCTACCTTTGAAGTAACGGCGTTCGCGCGAGCGGACGGAAAAGCGAGCTAGAGGACGGAGTCAGCGAGATGGCGGACGTTGAGAACACGATCATCATCGGCAGTGGCCCGGCGGGCTACACCGCGGCGCTGTACACCTCGCGCGCCAACCTCAACCCGCTCGTAATCGAGGGCTTCGCCTGGGGTGGGCTCCTGCAACAGACCACCGACGTTGAGAACTATCCCGGCTTCCCCGAAGGGATCACCGGACCCGACTTGATGATGAAGCTGCGCGAGCAGGCCGAGCGCTTCGGGGCGAAGCTCGAGACCGACCAGGTCGAGAAGGTGCAGCTCTCCGATGAGCTCGGCGGAGTCCACAGCGTGTGGGTGGGCGACACCGAGCACCGTGCCCGCACCGTCATCCTCGCGATGGGCGCCGAGCACAAGAAGCTCGGGATACCCGGCGAGGAGGAGCTCAGCGGCCGCGGTGTGAGCTACTGCGCCACCTGCGACGCCGCCTTCTTCAAGGACGCCCACACGATCATCGTGGGCGGGGGGGACTCCGCAATGGAGGAGGCCATCTTCCTGTCGAAGTTCGCCTGCAATGTCACCGTGGTGCACCGTCGTGCAGAGTTCCGCGCCTCGAAGATCATGCTCGAGCGTGCTCGTGAGCAGCAGAACATCGAGCTGCTCACGCCCTACACGGTCGAGAGCTTCCAGCCTGGTGAGAGCGGCGCGCTCAGCACCGCCAAGCTGCTCAACACCGAGACAGGCGAGCGGCGCGAGATCCCGATCACCGGTGCGTTCATCGCGGTCGGTCACGAGCCCCAGTCATCCCTTGTTGAAGGTCAGATAGAGCTTGATGAGAACGGATATGTGAGGGTTGAGGGGCGTTCTACGCGGACCAACCGGCCCGGTGTCTTTGCCGCCGGCGACCTCGTCGATCACACCTACCGCCAGGCAATCACAGCAGCCGGGTCTGGATGCCAGGCCGCGCTTGACGCCGAGTGGTATCTGCGGGACACCCCAGAGGTTCCTACGCCCGAGGGCATGCCAGTCGGCGATCTGGCCGAGGCGCAGTGGGCGCCTACAGCAGATGCCGCTTCCTAGCTAGAGAGCGCGGCGGCGCAGCGCGGGGGCGGGGCGGTAGCGCTCCTCGCGATACTCCTCCCATAGGCCTCCCAGCACGGCGAGCACATGGTCCACGCCGATCTCCTTCGCCCAGGCAATCGGTCCACGGGGGTGGGCCATGCCCAGCACCATGCCCGTGTCGATGTCCTGAGCCGAGCCGACCCCTTCCCCGAGCGCGAACGCCGACTCGTTGATCACCTGGCACACGATCCTGCCGAGCACCAGCCCTGGCGCGTCGCCCACCCACTCCACGTGCTTGCCAAGCGCCGCGAAGAAACGCTCGGCGCGTGACACCGCCGCGGGCGAGGAGCTGTCGCTGCGGGTGAGCTCCACTAGGCGGCACTCCCCGAAAGGCGGCAGCGCGTGGAAGCCCACCGAAGGCCCCCCGGGGTCGAGCGTGGCGAGCGAGCCGCCATCGCACAGCACCAGCCGCGCTCCGCCACGTGGGGTCTGTTCTTCGCCGAGGTCTCCGCACTCGACGATCAGCGCCGGAAGCTCGGTCTGCTGGTCGCGCGGAGAGCGAACCTCATAGCCAGCCTCGCCCGCAGCCTTGCGCAGCTGCGCAGCAAGAGCGTTGTGGCCGCAGATCACCACAAGCCCCTCGCCGTCGACGGGGGCAGACGCCTGCGGTGGGTCCGGATCAGCGGGGCGGTAGGGGCCCTCGCCTGAGTAGTCGTAGTAGCCGCGGCCGCTCTTGCGCCCGTGCAGACCGGCAGCCACCTGCCTTGCCTGAATCGGCGACGGCCGCCAGCGCGGCTCGCCGAAGCTCAGCTCGTAGAAGCTCTTGGACACATCGAAGCCCACATCCACGCCCACCAGGTCGCTCAGCTCGAAGGGCCCCATGCGAAAGCCGCCGCCCATCCGCACCACCCGGTCGATCGTAGGCACGTCGGTGATCCGCTCCGCCAGCAGCCGCAGCGCCTCAAGGCCAAACGGACGGTTGCAGCGGTTCACGAGGAAGCCCGGGCCGTCGGCGGCGCGGATCACGTCCTTGCCCATCGCAAGGCCTGTTGCGTCGGCCAGCGCGAGCGCTCGCTCGCCGGAGAGCAGGCCCGCGATCACCTCGAGCAGGCGCATCAGTGGGGCGGGGTTGAAGAAGTGCATGCCCACCACCCGCTCCGGATGCGTCGCGCCGGCTGCGATCGCGGTGATCGGCAGCGAGGAGGTGTTGCTCGCCAGCACGCACTGCTCGCTCACGATCTCCGACAGGCGGCCGTACAGCTCGTGCTTGACATCCAAACGCTCGGGCGCAGCCTCGATCACCAGCTCGCAGGAGGCAAGTCCGTCCAGGCTGGTCACCGGCTGCAGGCGCCCGCTCGCCTTGCGCGCCTGCTCGTCTGTGAGCTTGCCCTTCGCGGCTTCCTTCTCGAGGCCGGCGCGAATGCTCTGGACGCCGCGCTCCAGGGCCTCGGGGAATGGGTCGTGCAGCAGCGTTTGCGCGCCGCTGCGGCACGCGAGCTGGGCTATCCCGGCGCCCATCGTGCCGGCTCCCACAACGCCGATCACACCGGCAGCACGCCCCCCGATCCCCCCAAAATCAGATGCTCCGCGCTCCATGGCCGGGGCGCTCAGGACGGGACGAGCGCGTTGATGCCGGTCATCGCTCGACCGATGATCAGCTTCTGGATCTGGGAGGTTCCCTCGTACAGCGTCGTCACGCGCACGTCGCGGAAGTAGCGCTCAACCGGGTGATCGTCCACGTACCCGGCCCCGCCGTGCACCTGGATCGCTGTGTTCGCGCACTCCACCGCAGCCTCGGTCGCGTGCAGCTTGGCCACGGAGGTCTCCAGGGTGTTCGGACGGCCCTTGTCCTTCAGGAAGCCCGCCCTCCACACAAGCATCCGCGAGGCGTCCGTCTTCAGCACCATGTCGGCGATCATCGCCTGCACGAGCTGGAAGCTCGCGATCGGCTTGCCGAACTGCTCGCGCTCCTTGGCGTATTTCACCGACTCCTCCACACACCCCTGGCAGATGCCGACGCAGCCCGCAGCCACCGAGTAGCGCCCCGAGTCCAGTGAGGACATCGCCACCTTGAAGCCGTCACCGATTTTGCCGAGCAAACCGTCCTCGGCAACCTCCACGTCTTCAAGGGAGATCGAGGCTGTGTCTGAGGCGTGCAGCCCCATCTTGTGCTCGATCACCTGCGGCTTGAACCCGGGCTGATCGGTGTCCACGAGGAAACATCCGAGGCCGCGGTGTCCAAGCTCCGGGTCGGTCTGGGCGAAGATCAGCGCCAGTTTTGCGTAGTTGCCCATCGAGATCCACATCTTCGCGCCGTTGATCACCCAGCCGGAGTCGGTCTTCTTCGCGCGGGTGCGCTGTTTGGCGGCGTCTGAGCCACTGTCGGGCTCGGTCAGTCCGAAGCATCCAAGCCACTCGCCTGAGCACAGCTTCGGCAGGTAATGCTGCTTCTGCTCCTCAGTGCCCCATTTGAGGATTGCCGAGCACACGAGCGAGGTCTGCACCGAGATCACAGTCCTCACCGATGAGCAGCCGCGGCCGATCTCCTCCACCACGAGCCCGTAGCTGAGGTAGTCGAGACCTGCCCCGCCATACTCACGCGGCACGATCGCTCCTAGATAGCCCTGGTCGGCGATCTTCTTCACGATCTCCAGGTCGAAGTGGTGGTTGCGGGCGTTCTGCTTGGCCTGCTCCACAATCTCGCGATCGGTGAATTCGCGTGCCGTGCTGCGGATCAGCTGCTGCTCGTCGGTCAGGTCGAAGTCCATGTCTCTCCTAGCTCTGTCTCTGTCGGTGCCTCTGCTGCAGTGCTCGTGGTCTGCGCGTGCCGCAGGCTAGCGATCCTCAGGTGCTTCCGGTCCCAGCTTCGGGGAGCGCCACGGCGCCGCCAGACGCCGCTGCAGCTCTAGCCCCAACTCGTCGATCTTCACGCGTTCCTGGGTAAGTGAGTCTCGGTCGCGCAACGTCACAGTCGCATCCTCCAGTGACTGATGATCGATTGTCACGCCCCATGGTGTGCCGATCTCATCCTGGCGGCGGTAGCGCTTGCCAATTGATCCGCCCTCGTCGTACTCAGACTGCATCCGCCCGCGCAAATCCTCATAGATCTCACGTGCCAGCTCTGGCTGACCGTCCTTCTTGACGAGCGGCATCACCGCCACCTTGATCGGCGCCAGGCGCGGGTGAAGACGCAAGACCGTACGCGTCTCGGTGGCTGCCCCACCTCGGTCGCCGCCAGCGGCGCTCGGAACGGCCTCCTCGTCGTAAGCGTCCACCAAGAACGCAAGCGTTGCTCTATCCGCGCCCGCAGCAGGCTCGATCACGTGTGGCACATAGCGCTCACCGGACACCTGATCGAAGTACTCGAGCTTCTCGCCCGAGTACTCAGCATGTTGGGTGAGGTCGAAGTTGCCGCGGTTGGCGATCCCCTCCAGCTCCGACCAGCCGATGGGGAACAGGTACTCCACGTCGCTCGTCCCCGAGGAGTAGTGCGAGAGCTCGTCTTGGTCGTGCGCGCGCAGGTGCAGATGGTCCGGCCTGATGCCGAGCTCCTCATACCAGCCCATTCGCTGCTCGAGCCAATGCTCGAACCACTTCTCGGCCTCATTCGGCGGCACGAAGAACTCCATCTCCATCTGCTCGAACTCGCGTGTCCTGAAGATGAAGTTGCCTGGGGTGATCTCGTTGCGGAACGACTTGCCGATTTGGGCGATCCCGAATGGGGGCTTCTTACGTGAGAACTGCAGCACGTTCTTGAAGTTGATGAAGATTCCCTGGGCGGTCTCCGGGCGCAGGTAGGCCACCGAGCCCGACTCCTTCACGGGACCGATAGTCGTCTCGAACATCAGGTTGAAATCGCGAGCCTCGGTCAGATCGCACTCATCGGTCTCGCCCGGGTGCTTGGAGGGCTTGCGCCCACACTGAAGGTCCCCGAGATGGTCGGCCCTAAAGCGCTTGCCGCACGTGCGACAGTCCACGAGCGGGTCTGTGAACCCGGCGAGGTGGCCCGAGGCCTCCCATACCCGCGGGTGCTGCAAGATCGCCGAGTCGAGCGCCACGATGTCATCGCGCTGGCCCACCATCGCTCGCCACCACTCGCTCTTGACGTTGCCCTTCAGCAGCACTCCGTAGTGGCCGAAGTCATAGGTCGAGCCCACCCCGCCGTAGATCTCCGAGGAGGGAAAGATGAAGCCGCGACGCTTGCACAGCGCAACGATCTTATCCATCGTCACAACGTCCTGGCTTGGGAGGGCTTGCTCGATCATCTCAGTCAGGATGGTATTCGAGCACCGCCGCTAGGCGAGTCCGACCCACAAAGAGACCGGGCTTGACATATCTTGCCATTTGTGTTTACATACGTTGTGTTCTCTTGCTGACAAGACGGCGGAGGGGACGGTTCTCCGCCTGAAAGGTGACGGCAAATCGCAAGAGCGTGAGTGACTGAGCACGATTGCACATAGGGGTTCACCAGGGCGTCGTTACCCAACCTCTCCCGCGGCGCCCCGCGCATGCCTCGTGATGCGGTCTGAATGTGCCGGTCTCCTCGACAGGGCGCCGCGGTCCCACCGGCCGCGGCGCCCCCTGTTCGCCACTCATCCGAGGCGTGAGCATAGGATGGACGCATGGCGAGGATTCTGATCGTGGAGGGTGCAAGCAGAGGGCTGCACCTGGCTGGCGCCCTCGTCGCCGAAGGCCACGCTGTGCGGGTGGTCACGAGTAGCTCCGAGCGCCGTGTCGAGATCGAGAGAGCCGGAGCCGAGTGCTTCCTTGGCACACCTCACCGTCTCGCCACACTGCGTGGGGCGCTGGAGCACGTAACGATCGCCTGCTGGCTGCTCGCCGACGCAAGTGGCGACCCGGAGCTCGTGCGAGCCCTGCATGGGTCGCGCCTAGAGCGGTTTGTCTGTGGCGCCATCGACACCACGCTGCGTGGCTTCGTCTACGAGACTGGCGGCAGCGCTGTGCCCGCCGAGGTGTTGGAGCAGGGTGAGCGGATCGTGTTGGAAACAGCGGCGCGCAACTCGATCCCGGTAGCCACCCTCAAAGTCGATCCGCTCGACTTCAACGAGTGGCTGGTGAGTGCTCGTGCGGCGGTGAGCTCGCTCCTTGAAGGTCGCTGCTCGAACACCGATGCGCGCTATGCTGGTGCCTATATACCCAAAAGCCGATCGGCTTTTGACGATGAGGCTTCAACACAGGAGGACAACTGATTTGTCCGGATACGCGAAGGATGTGCTCGTCGACGCGAACTGGCTTGAGGAGCACCTCAACGATGAGGAAATCCGTATCGTCGAGGTCGACGAGAACCCTCAGCTGTACATGGACGCGCACATTCCTGGGGCGATCGGCTTCGACTGGAAGGAGGATCTCCAAGACCCAGTCAAGCGAGACTTCCTCGGGCCGGAGGATTTCGGCGCGCTGTTCTCGAGGAACGGGAGCTCAAGCGACCACACGATCGTGCTTTACGGCGACCGCAACAACTGGTTCGCCGCCTATACCTACTGGTATTTGAAGTACTACGGCCACAACGAGGTGCTGCTTCTCAACGGCCCGCGCGAAAAGTGGATCGCCGATGGACGAGCCACCAGCACCGATGCGGCCGGTCACGCGCCCGCCACATTCATCGCCAAGCCCGGCGATGAAACAATCAGGGCTCGCCGCGATGAGGTGCTCTCTGCGGTCGGCAACTCCACCAACCTTGTCGATGTGCGCTCGCCAGCGGAGTTCGCAGGTGAGATCATCTCGCCCAGCGGCTACGAGCAGGAGGGCGCTCAGCGCGGTGGGCACATTCCAGGTGCAGCCTCGATCCCCTGGGCTCAAGCAGTCAACGAGGACGGTACGTTCAAGAGCGTTGAGCAGCTTCGTGAGCTCTACGGCTCAAAGGGAGTGCTCGACGGTAAGGATGTCATTGCCTATTGCCGCATAGGCGAGCGCTCGGCTCACACATGGTTCGTTCTACACGAGCTGCTGGGCAGCGAGCATGTCAAGAACTACGACGGCTCGTGGACAGAGTGGGGGAGTCTCGTGGGCGTGCCGGTGGCAACGGGGGCTTAGGCAACAGGACTTCGGGTCCACCC
>JBAPMC010000257.1:0-6082 GCA_049278415.1 Solirubrobacteraceae bacterium | reverse complement strand
TGTGCGCCACTTCCGCCTCGACCGCATCAGGCGCGCGGAGGTTTGCGAGGAGGTGTTCGAGCCGCGCGCGGAGGTTGATCCGGCTGCTGAAGTGGACGGCTGGATGCGCACCGGCGAGGTGCAGGCTTCGCGTACTGCACGCGTGTGGATCTCCCCCGAGCGGGCACGCTGGGCGCGTGAGCAGCGACGCGTCAGCGAAGAGCTCGTAGACGGCTCGATTATTGTCGAGCTGAGCTTCGCTGGCACCGACTGGCTCGTGCGCGAGGTGCTCAAGGAGGCGGGCGACGCGGTGGTGCTCGAGCCCGAGGACGCCCGCGAGGCAGTGCTGGCAGCGGTACAGCGCCTGCGGGCTGTGCCCGCCGGCGTCTCGTGAGTCGCCGCGATCAGATCAAGATGAGCGAGGCGGAGGTTGCCTCGTTCCTTGGCGAGCAGCGGACGGTTACGTGCGCCACCATGGGTCCGCGCGGATGGCCGCACCTGATGCCGCTCTGGTATGTGCTGCGGGGTCCCAATCTGCCTAACCAAAGCGCTCCGGCGGCGAGGGACGCTGAGGCCGCCGGCCCTGGGCCGCGAATCTGGGCATGGACATATGCGGCGTCGCAGAAGGTACGCAACCTCGAACGAGATGCACGCGCAACGCTTCAGGTTGAGACGGACGAGCTCTATCAGGAGCTGCGCGGGGTGATGATCGAGAGTGAGACGATTGTGCACCGCGAGATCGAGGTTGTGAGCGCGCTTGGGCAGGAGATCTTCAGGCGCTACGCCTCTCCCCGTGGCGAGCCACCTGCAGAGGAGCTCGCGCAAGAGGTTGCAGAGATGGTGGACAAGCAGGCCGCCAAGCGCGTTGCGCTTGAGTTCGTAGAGCGGCGTCGCACCAGCTGGGATCACCGCAAGCTCGCTGGCGTGTATTGATGGCTCGTAAAGATGGCTCCTAAAGCGCGCGCTCTAAGCAGCGCGGCGCATCGGTAGGCTTCGCCGCCAATGGAGTCTTTGAAGGGGCTAATCCTCTCGGGGGGCAAGGGTACGCGTCTGCGCCCCATAACCCACACGAGCGCCAAGCAGCTTGTGCCCGTGGCCAACAAGCCCGTGCTGTTCTACGGGATCGAAGCGATGGCGGCTGCAGGTGTGCAGGAGGTTGGCATCATCATCGCGCCCGAGACCGGCGAGGAGATCAGACAGGCAGCGGGGGACGGGTCACGCTTCGGTGTGCACATCGAGTACATCGTGCAGGACGAGCCGCTCGGTCTCGCCCACGCTGTGCTCACCGCCGAGCCATTCCTGGCGAACAGCCCATTTGTTATGTACCTTGGCGATAACCTGCTGCAAGGCGGCATCTCCGATCTGGTGGCTGCCTTCCGCGAGCACGGCCCCGACGCGCTAATCCTGCTCACACCCGTGCCCGACCCGGAGAACTTCGGCGTGGCTGAGCTGGCCGATGCCGCGCCCGGAGAGGTTGGCCGGGTGGTGCGTCTGGTGGAGAAGCCTTCTGAGCCGGCCACCGACCTGGCGCTGGTTGGCGTGTACATGTTTACCGCCCAAATTCACGACGCCGCACGTGCGATCGAGCCCTCAGATCGTGGGGAGCTCGAGATCACCGACGCCATCCAGTACCTCGTCGACGCCGGACGTCGCGTCGAGCCGCACATCGTGCGCGGTTGGTGGAAGGACACGGGACGCCTCGACGACATGCTCGAGGCCAACCGTTTGATCCTCGACAATTTGACCGAGTCCATACAGGGTGAGCTCGTGGACTCGCAGGTCGACGGACGTGTGGTGATAGAGCCGGGGGCACGTCTGGAGCGCACCACTGTGCGCGGTCCCGCCATTGTCGGCGCCGGTGCTCAGCTATGCGACTGCTACATCGGCCCCTACACAGCCATCGGCGATAACTGCCGGATCTCAAGCGCCGAGGTGGAGCACTCGATCCTGCTCGAAGGCTCCTCGGTGTGCGACCTCGACGGGCGCATGGAGTCATCCCTACTGGGGCGCAACGTGACGGTTCGCCGCGGCGATCGTCAGCCGCGCGCCTACCGCTTCATGGTGGGCGACAACTCGGACATCTCGATCCTTTGAAGCTGCTGGTGACCGGCGCCGGCGGGATGCTCGGCGCCGACGTGGCGCGCGCGGGAGAGCGAGCAGGTCACGAGCTGATGCTGGTGGCTCGCGCTGAGGTGGACATCACCGATATGGAGTCTGTGGAGCGCGTGCTGGGAGAGTGGCCCCCCGACGCCGTGCTGAACTGCGCGGCCTGGACCGACGTGGATGGCGCCGAGTCCCAACGCGAGGCTGCCCATGCCGTCAATACGCTTGGGGCCGGCAATGTGGCGCGCGCCGCCGCTGAGGCTGACGTTCCCCTTGTGCACATCTCCACCGACTACGTGTTCAACGGAGAGCCTCCGCTCGACGGCGACGGTGGACCCAGGCCTTACGTTGAGTCCGATCCAACCGGTCCTCGCTCTGTTTACGGCCACACCAAGCTTGACGGCGAGCGCCTCGTGCTGGAGGCATCTGCGCGGCACACGGTGGCGCGCAGCTCGTGGCTGTTCGGTGTACACGGGCGCAATTTCGTGGACACAATGCTGCGCCTCGCGCATGAGCGCGAAGCTGTCCAAGTGGTGGATGACCAGGTTGGCTGCCCCACCTGGACCGGGCATCTCGCTCCCGCGCTGCTCGGCTTGATCGAGCGGGAAGTGCGTGGGCTCGTGCACCTTGCTGGCAGCGGCCATGTCTCGTGGAATGGCTTTGCCAAGGAGATCTTCCGCCAAGCGCAAGCCAAATGTGGCGTCGAGAGTGCTACAACGGCGCAAATGGCGCGTCCTGCGCCGCGGCCGGCGTGGTCGGCTATCGAGTCTGAGCGCGAGGATGTGATCCCGATGCCCGACTGGCGCGACGGGCTTGCCGGGTATTTGGCGGCTCGGAATGGGATAACACGCTCATGAGAATGCGGGATGGGATAATGCACCTATGAGGCTTTTGGTCTGTGGCGGCGCCGGGTTCATCGGCTCCAACTTCACTCGTCTGCGCTTGCATGAGAACGGCGACGAGGTGGTGGTGCTCGACAAGCTCACCTATGCGGGACGCGAGGAGAACTTCCACGATCTCTCCGAGGACTCCGGCTTCCGGTTCGTGCACGGCGCGATCGAGGATCAGCAAGCGGTGGCGGACGCGCTCGAGGGAGGTGGGCAGCGCCCGATCGAGGCGATCGTCAACTTTGCTGCAGAGACACATGTAGACCGTTCGATCGCAGAGCCCGACGCGTTCGTGAGGACACACGCGTTGGGAACCTATGTGCTGCTCGAGGCGGCCCGTGAGCGCAATCTGCGCTACGTGCAGGTATCCACCGACGAGGTGTACGGCTCGATCGAGGATGGCTCGTTCACCGAGACCTCGCCGTTGCGTCCATCCTCGCCCTACTCCGCCACAAAGACAGGCGCCGACCTGCTCGTACAGGGCTACTTTCACACCTATGGCCTACCTGCCGTGATCTGTCGCGGATCCAACAACTACGGGCCTTATCAGTATCCGGAGAAGCTGATTCCGCTGATGATCCTCAACGCGCTCCACGGCGACTCGCTGCCCGTGTACGGGGACGGCATGCAGGTGCGCAACTGGATTCACGCAACCGATTTCGGCCGTGCAATCGGGCACGTGCTCGAACACGGAGCGCCCGGCGAGGTGTACAACGCGGGTGGCCCTGATGAGTGCCCCAACATGGAAGTGGTGCAGCGCATCATCGAGCTCACCGGCGCCAGCCAGTCGTTGATCGAGCACGTCACAGATCGTCCCGGTCACGATCGTCGCTACTCGCTCTCCTCGGAGAAGGTGCGTGCGTTGGGTTGGGAGCCGCGTGTGCGCTTCGCTGAGGGCCTCGAGCAAACCGTCGCCTGGTATCGCGATAACGCCTGGTGGTGGGAGCCCGTGCGCTCAGGCGACTATCGTGCGTATTACGAGCGCCAATACGGCCGTTCGCTGACGTGACCGACTGCCTGCATTGAGGCGTCTACCGATCGGACCCGATCTTACGATCGGACCTGAGCTTTCTTAGGACTTCGCGCCGGAGACCTTCCAGCGTGAGCCTTCCTTCACGAGTGTGAGGGTTGTGATGCGACTCTTGCCGGAGTAGGTGCTCTTGACGTGCGCGGTTGCACTGGCGCCGTTCACAGCGATCGATTCGATCGTCATGTTGAGCGCGTCGATCTCATGGAGCTGTTCCTTCAGCACCGCCTGACACCCGCCGGCGCTCTGTAGACGTGTGGTCAGAGTACTAGCGAGATCGTTCTGGCAGAGCTTCGTCTGGTTGCCTGCGGTGGCGTCGCTCTGGAAGTCGGAGACCGTCTGGGCGACGTTGTGGCTTTCGCCCTTGAAGTTGCCTGTCGAGGCTGTTTCGCCGCAGGCTGCCAAC
This sequence comes from Solirubrobacteraceae bacterium, assembly GCA_049278415.1. Taxonomy (GTDB): domain Bacteria; phylum Actinomycetota; class Thermoleophilia; order Solirubrobacterales; family Solirubrobacteraceae; genus Palsa-744. The sequence goes on along the minus strand of JBAPMC010000257.1, from coordinate 1,680 downwards.
CCGACAGCGAGCGCTAGTGCGCAGAATGCTGCTGTGAGCTGTCTCGGCGAGGCGGCCATTCGGGCGTAGCGTATGCGAGCGGGCCGGACGGCGCTGTCCCCAGCTCCAGTCCGGCCCCTCCGGGGAAGCCTCCCGGCCTTAAGTGCTTTAGCCCTGCTCGTCGTCGCGGCGATAGCCGAGCCGCGCGGAGATGTTGTCGGCGGTGGCCACCAAATGTGGACCGAGCGCATCGACAAGCTCCTCGAGGGAGATCATCGAGCTGTGCGCGGCGAGGTTCACCGCTGCCACCACCTCACGCGACTCGGTCCGCACGGGCGCCGAGATCGAGTGCAAGCCTTGGGCGAGCTCTTCGTCGTTGACGGCCATGCCCTCCTCGAGCACGTGCTCGAGTTCAGTGCGCAGAGCCTTCTTGCTCGTGATCGAGTTCGGACCACGCCGTGCGAGCGTCATGTTCCCGATCAGATCACGCTGCTCGACGTCCGGAAGATTGGCTAGCAGCACCTTGCCCATCGAGGTGCAATAGGCGGGCAGGCGTGAGCCAGGACGCAGATTCAGGTCGATCTTGTTCTGCCCGCGGCGGAAGCTGCGCGCACGATCGACGTAGAGGATCTCAGGACCGTCGAGGACCGAGAGGTTAACGGTGTAGGAGGTGCGCTGGCGCAGCTCCTCGAGGTAGGGACGCGAATGCTCGCGCAGGCCCGTTGAGTTCAGTGCGGACATGCCGAGGTCGGTGACGCGCAGGCCGAGACGGTACTTGCGCGATGCGCCCTGCTCGAGGAAGCCGAGCGCTACGAGCGTGATCACATAGCGATGGGTCGTAGAGCGACTCATCCCGAGGTCGTCAGCTATGTCTGCGATCCCGAGCACGGGTCGATCTGGTGTGAAGCAGCCGAGGATCGCAAGTCCGCGCTCAAGCGATTGGGAATAGCGTGGCTCGCGGAGGCTTGGTATCGACCACTCGCCTTCCTGGCTGGATTTGGAAGAATTCGAGCTTACTCTAGGCATCTGTGCTGTAGCCCCTATCCGTAGTGACGGAGGTGCCTCTACATGGGTGCACCTCTGTTGAAACAGTCATCATACTTGGGAATGTCGACGATCTCAATCGCGAACTGCGTTTCGAGGCGCTTGGAAGTGGTTGTAGAGCGCTACGCGCTCGTGCACTCTAACTGCGCATTCTCCTGTATCACTTCTCCTGAAACCTAGTATGCGCTGCATATATCCTTTATCTACGCGGGTTTTGAGGCTAAATACGGACTTATCCGGACCCTGCCCCCAGCTCGCCGGCGGGGACTGAGGACGATGAGACATTGCTCAGAACTGAATATTCAATGTCCGAACTACGTGAGCGTGCTGGCAACATGAGTGAGCGCCTGACATACACAAGCGGCGCGTTTGACGACGCGCTGCACAAAGAGTTCGAGGAGCGCCTTGCCGGCATGCGCTCGGCTGCGCCTAGGCCCTTCACCCATCTCATCGACGGGGAGGCGTCAGCGGAGGGTGGGCTGTTCGAGCGTTGCAACCCTTCTGACACAACGGACTATGCCGCCCAAGCTCACACGGCTAGCGCCGAGACCGTGGCACGGGCGGTGCAGGCGGCTCGAAGCGCACATGGGCAGTGGGCCAGGACTCCACATCAGGAGCGTTGCGACCATATGCGTGCGGTGGCACGAGCGATCGGCG
>JBAPMC010000256.1:0-5752 GCA_049278415.1 Solirubrobacteraceae bacterium | reverse complement strand
CGACCTGGCGCCTGGAACAGCCAGCGCCGCCCGAAGGCGCGCGTTTCAAGGCGCCGCTCGGCACGCCCGATGACATGCAGTTCCTCGCACCCAATGAGGGATTGCTCAGCGTGGAGGGCAACGCTGTTGTGCCCACCGGACTGTTCTTCTGGAACGGACGCTCCTGGCGCCAGCTCTCAACCGTATGCGGTGGCTCGGGTGAAGCTTCGCGTATCGCCTGGGCCGGCCCCGATGAGTTCTGGACGATCACCGAACCGAGCGAGCCACGCGTCGGATCAGGACTGGCCCTTTGTCATTTCAAGGATGGGGTCGTGGTCGGCTCATACTCCACGCCCCTGCAATCGCCGGACCCATTCCGCCCGCTCGACGCCGCCGCCTGTAGCGGACCAGATGACTGCTGGTTTGCCGGGATCGCAAGCGAGGATCCAACCGGGCAACGCGTAGGCGCTTTTCACCTGCACTGGGACGGTACGAACCTCACGAGCTCCTACCAACCACAGGGACGGGGCGTCAGCGGTCTCGCCGTCCTCAACGGCACGTTCTATGAGAGCACTCTCGTTGGCGCTCAAGCCGGAGACAGCACCGACCCAGCAACCCTCGCAACCCCCGAGCCATTCGGTCCGATCTTGATCCACCGACTCGCGGGCGAAACGTTCACCGACGCGAACTTCGTCCCGTTTCCCTATCCGGGCGTATCGCCAGAAGGCGTCGAGTTGCTGTCGGTGAAATCAGACGGGAGCGATCTGTGGTTCTCCGGTGGCGGCGCAGCATCCGGTCCCGACGCCCCACACGACGGCTCAGTTGCGAGCCCACCGCTAGCGGTCCACTACAACGAACCGTTCTTCCAGCAAGCGCCGATCGACACCTCCCTGTTTGGCAGCGAAGACCGCTTCGTAGACATCTCGCCCGTGCCGGACACAAGCAGCGCCTGGGTGGCCGACCAGGCGCTCACTGAACGCGCCAGCACCACAGACCGGGCAAAGGTTGCACTGATCGGCGCCAACGGCAGCGCCACACCACAGACGCTGCCCGCGTCCGGCGCCGGACGCGGCAGCGCTCAGCTGGTTGCCGCCACCGGGCCTGAAGAAGCTTGGATGGCAACCTCGGCGGGCTGGCTGTTTCACTACACAAACGGCACCGTCCTACCCGAAAACACAGATCCCGCTTGGGCGAGCACAATCACCCAGCGCCCGAACGAGTCGGTCGCCCAGTTCGTCTCAGACACTCCGCCCCCCGACGATTCGCAGCTGTTTGCTCCGCCGCCTGTACAGGTCGAAACGAAAGCGAGCGGCGAATCGCTGGCGCTCGTGATACCTGCACTACTGAAGAACATCAAGGTGGCTCGCCACGGACTGACCGTCACCATCAGCTTCCAGCTAACACGGCTAGCCGATGTGGAGCTCCTCGCAAAGCTGCACGGCAAGGTCATCGCACGCACACGCGATATGCGCCTCCAAGCTGGCAGTCGCAAGCTTCAGTTGCGCTTCGAGCGCAAGCGTTGGCCCGACGCGCTCAGCTTCAAGACGAAGGAGCTCACCAAGCCAAAGCCCGTCCCGGCCGCTGGGTCCGAAGGCAAAGCGAAAACCGGTCCCACGGCTATCAGCACGAGCGTTCATCACCATGGCTGAGCGGCCGTCCTTCGGGCCGCGCTCGTCGCTGAGGGCCCTCTATGCGCACCGCTTCGGTATGACGCTTGCGCTCTCACTGCTGCTTGCTGTCGGAGTGCTCGCCATCCACGTCGCCGGGCACGGCGCTCGTGCGGCCGGACCGGGCGGCGCTGAAGCTACACCGCAGCCAGTGCTCGGCACTGCCGACCGCTCAACCGTGCTGATAGGCGCCGCCACAGCCGGAGCGCCAGGTGAAGCGTGGGCCTACAAGGTGCTTCCACTCGACGTACCACCACCCTCCACCCTTTCCGGGAACGCCGCATTCGCTGCACCTGCGCCAGGTGGCGCAGCGCCAGCTGGTCAGCTCGTGTTCGAGCAAGCAACCGACGCCGCTCCCGACTGGATGATCCAGGAAACCCCGCTAGACGAAGAAGGCAAGCCCTATCGCGGCATCGAACCCAACCGGCTGTCGGCGCGCATCACAGCGCACGGCGGGGGATTGCTCGTAGGTGAGGACTCCACGCGGCCCAGCGGCAAGCAAACGGTGGTGCTAGCCCGCGACCCAGGTGGACGCTTCCGAGCACTGCCCGAACCCCAAGCAGGTGTGCTTCTCGCCGCTGGTGAAGGAGGCGAAGCGGGCGAAGGAGGGGGAACGGGGGAAGGAGGGGGAGCGGGCGAAGGTGGCAAAGCGGGAGAAGGTGGGGAAACGGGCAAAAGCGAACCCAAAGCCGAGACGCTCGCCGAGGAGGAAGGCGCTGGAGCCGTCGCTGACGCAGCTGTCGAGAACGGCAGCCACACCGAAGCGTATTTTGGTGCGCTCGGGCGCACACGCGATCTCGGCGTGGTGCGCTGGGACGGCGAGAACTGGACCCGCGAGCCGATCGTGCTGCCTGCGAGCTACAGCGGCAGCTTTACGATCCTGGCGATTGCCGGCAGCTCCCCACAGAACCTGTGGCTGCTCGGCGAGCCGAGTCAGAGCAGCGGTCTCGGGATCGAGTTGTTCAAGCGCACCGAAGCCAAAGCCGGCGAATACCGCTGGGAAGAAGCATCGCTCGGCTCAGCACTCTTCTCGGCCGCCGAAACCCCGGGGCGGGATGTCACAAAGCTCGGGCCACTAGCCGGAGCAGCTCAGCCGCTCACCGTCACCGAAAAAGGCGTGTGGATCGACGGCAACCTGCAGGCGCCTGGCGCCGGCAGTGACGGGTATGACTTCACGCTCTACTACGACGTCGCTCAGGGCAAGCTAACGGGCAGCTGGTGCAACGCTCACGACAGTTCAAACGTTGCGCTCTGCGAACACCCATTTGGGGCACGCTTCGGGCGGCTCGCCGGCTACCGTAGCTTCGCCTTCGATGGTCCCGGCTATGGCACGCGGATCATCACAAACCCCTTGCTCCCCGGGGCAGATGACACCACCAACCTCGGCAGTTACCTCAGCTTTGAAGGGACCACCTTCACGCGAATGCCAGGCGCAGGCGCCAATAATGCTCCCGGTGGCGCTTTCTACAGCCCTGGAGACGGCTGGCTTGAAGGGCCAGTCCAGATAACCACGGCGCAGCAAACCGCACGGCTCGTGAGCTGGCCCGTATCCGCGCGGGCCCCGTTCACAGCGGTAGCCACCGCACCCGGCTCCACACCTGGCGATCCCGGAGCGCAGGCGCTCGCCGTCGGCGCCGAAGGCTCAGTGGCGCGCTACAAGGCCGGGCACGGCTGGGAACGCGAGTTCCTGCTGACGGCCAGCGGCGCCGTCAGCTCGCCAACGCTGCGCGGTGTCGCCTGGCCCGAAGCCAATAGGGCCTTCGCCGTCGGTGATCTCGGCGCGATGTGGGTGTGGCGCGGAGAAACCGGACTGTGGGAGAAAGATCCTGCAGCTCCCCTGAACGGCTTTCAAGGCAACCTGCTCGGGATCGCTTTCAACCCTAGTGATCCGGCGCTCGGCTATGCGGTCGGGCTTGGCGGCACGCTGCTGCGCTATGGCAAGAGCTGGACTCAAGAAGAAGAATTGCCGAGCGCCTTCAAGGAAGCCAACTTCACCTCGGTTGCGTTCGCCGGCTCAGAGGCACTGGTTGCAGCTGAGCACGACCTGCTTGTAAACGAAGGATCGGGTTGGAAAGTCGACCCCGAAGTTCACGCACTCCTAGCGAGCCTGCCCACTGTGCCGCAGTTGAATGTCGTCGCAGGGCTGCCCGGCGGGGGAGCGGTGCTGGCGGGACGCGACGTTGTACTGGAGCGCGACAGCGCGGGCGCCCAGTGGCACTTCTCTGAACAGCCGATCGTAAATGAGACAGCTGTCGCCGCTGCGCCACTGCTCGAAGGCTCCAAAGTGCGAGCGCTGCTGTCGGTGGTGCCCGACTTCACCTATCCGCCGCCCCTGGTGCTGCCGCCCGTTGACCCCAACACTCCAGGCCCGTTGATCCCCCCCAACCCGCTAGCGGGCGATGGCTACCTGCTGCGCGAAACTCAGGCGGGCTGGGAGGACGAGGAGCGCGCAGCCTACGCAGGTGACACCAGCGACAAGCCGATGAAGGCCGATCCCGTAGCCGCACTCGATGTTGGTACCTCAGGCGCCGGTTGGGCGCTCGGCGGCTGGAGTGGTCACGCCGACGACGCCGGGCGCGGCAGCGACGCCAGCGGCTCAGGCCAAGCGGTGCGCGCCGAAGTGCAAACCGCCGGCATCTACAGCTATGCAGCGGATGGCAATCCACCCGGCCCGCCTGGCGAGCTGACGGCGCCCGTTTCGCTGCCCAGCAGCGTCGCCACATTCGCGGTCGGCGGCCACGCCGAGTGCGTGGACCCATGCGCCTCACTCGCCGATGAGGGGATCGCGCCGGACCGCAATCTCAGCGCTGCACTCGGTGGGATCAACGGCCTCGCCTCTCAGCCAAACGGACCACGGATGCTGCTCTATACAGGCGGGCGCGAGACGCCCGGCGAGGGCCCCGAGCCCGTTGCCGAGGCCGACCGCTATGCCCAACTGCTGTCTGGTGGAGGCAGCCTGCCGGTCTACCCGGCGCTCTCGGCCGGCGACAGCGAAGGCGAAGCGGCATCCGCGTTTGGCGCGGCATTCGCCTCCTTTCCGGGGCCATTCGGGGAAGGCGCCACGCCAAGCGCGATCAGTACCACGAGCATTCCACAAGGACCTGCTCCAAGCCCCGGAGCTCGTACCCACTACGCCTTCGACAGCACCGGTCAAGCGGGAACCGTGCGAGTGATTGTGATCGACAACTCGCGTGGCTCACTGGCGGCGAGTGATCCATACCAGAACCCCGCTCAAGCGCAGGCGCCGTGGCTCGCGCAGACGCTTGCCGACGCAAAGGCACGTGGCATCCCGGCGATCGTGGTTGGCAGTCGCGAGCTAAACCCGAACTTGCCACCCGCGCTGAACGTGGCCAGCGACGCCGATGAAGAGGCGACGATCATGGCGCAAGGGGGCGCGTCCGCCTACCTCTACGAGCGCCCGGAGGAAAGTCGCACAAGCCGCATCCCCTCGGGCGGGTCGATCACCATTCCCGAGTTTGGCACGGGCGCGCTGGGCTATCGCTCCTCGATCTCCGACTCCTTCAAAGCCGGCCAGCCCGATGCGCTGTTCGGCACCACCGGCTACCTGCTCTTTGGAGTCGAAGTCGCAAAACGTGACCCGGCGACCAACGTTGCACCCGTAAGCGCCCGCTTGATCCCACTTGTGCAGTCGGTCTCGCTCGACCCGGTCGACGGGACGCTGCTCAGACGCAGCGCGCCCGCACTGTTCACGGGTCTTGGAAGGCGACCGCTCGCGGGTGACCGCTGGGGGCCGGTGTCCGCCTCCGACGGCAACCCCAACCCTCCCGGCGCCGATCCCTACAGCGAATTCCCGCCCAAGCTGTGCGTGCAGTCGGACTGCTCGAGTGCGATCGAACCGGAATACAGCTTCAGCTCCTCTGAACCAGAAATCGCCAACTTCGTCGAGCAGGACCCCAACTCGACCAGCCTGCGAAAGCCCCTACAAGACTCCTCCGGCCACGTAATCCCCGATGCGCACTCGGCAATTCTGTGCGCGTTCAACCCGGGTACCACAACCGTCACGATCTCAGCCGGCGGGCTGTCCTACTCCACACAGGTAACTGTGCTCGGCGGCAGCGTCGAGCAGCCGTGCGGCACCGTTCCGC
>JBAPMC010000255.1:0-5245 GCA_049278415.1 Solirubrobacteraceae bacterium | reverse complement strand
AGTCAGCCGTATACATCGTGATCGGCGTGATCGCCGGAGCCCACATAGCGGCAGGCGGGTGGGGTGTGGTTGTGCTGATTGCGCTCGGCTCTCTTGCAGCGACCGGGTTCGGTGCATTGGGTTGCGTGGCGGCGCTTCGAACCGGCTCGGGCGAGGCGGTTCAGGGCCTGTTCCCACTGTTCTTCGTGTTCATCTTCCTGTCATCGAGCAATCTGCCGCGCAATCTGCTGAAGACCGGTTGGTTTCATGCGGTAGCCACCTGGAACCCGATCTCCTACCTGATCGAGGGCTTTCGCAGCCTGTACATAATCGGCTGGGACACAACCGCCCTTGCGCGTGGCTTCGCGGTCGCCGTGGGCCTGCTGGTGGTGGGCTTGGCGCTGGTGGCTGTCGCCATGCGTGGAAGGCTGCAGCGCACATGACCGCATCCAAGTCGCATGCAAGCCTGTGGGGCGTGGCGTGGGCAATTGCCTGGCGTGGCATGCATACCTATACGCGCAGGCCCGATCTCTTCATCCCCTCCCTCGTGTTCCCGCTCGTGTTCTTCGCGAGCTTCGCGGGAGGACTCTCAGCCCTCGGCTCGGTGCCCGGGTTTCGCTTTCCAGCGGGCTATACCGCTTTCCAGTTCGTGTTCGTGATGTTGCAAGCCTCGATGTTCTCCGGCCTGTTCACCGGCTTCACACTGGCGTTTGACTTCGAAAGCGGGTTCGCTCGCCGGCTGATGCTCGCCGCCGGCGACCGTCGCGGGATCGCGCTCGGCTATGCGCTCGTGGCGCTCTCACGTGCTGCAATCACGCTCACCGTAGTCACGGTAGTGGCTCTGATCGCAGGCATGCAGATGACGGGGAATGGGGTCGATCTAGTGGGTCTCTATGGCTTGGCTGCGCTACTTGCTCTGGTGGGCTATGGCTGGGCGGCAGGAGTGGCTTTCCGTTTCCGCTCGATCCAGGCGGGCCCGTTGATGCAGACGCCGGTCTTCCTGATCCTGTTCTTGGCGCCCGTGTATGTGCCGCTGGCCCTGCTGAAGGGTTGGATTCACGCCGTGGCAAGCATCAATCCGGCAACAGCTTTTCTCGGCGCCGGGCGCGGATTGATCTCAGGAGTCCATGAGCACACGGGGCTTGCGTTTGCCTGCGCCGTGGCGCTCATGCTCCTGTTCGCCGTTTGGACGCTTTCGGGCCTACACGCCGCTGAGCGCTCACCGTAGGCTCTCCACTCACTCCGATTTCCCCTTCTCCGCCAAAGGGCGTTTCCGCTTCTGTTTCACGTTCGGCGCGTTCCTGGCGTCGTTCCATAGCCTTGTTGGCTGCACGGGCGGCCGTGTTGAAATAGTCCGCCAAGCCGCGCTTGTGCGCGGTTTTTAGGCGTGTGGGCAGCGGCTCGCGCAACTCGTCGCGAACGGCTCGCTGAAGTTGGGCGGCCAACTTGTCCTCCAGGAGACTGCGGCCGGCTTCGTTGTTCAGCTCCATGCGCCCCTGCGCGGTGCTGTAGTCATACAGCTCGGTTTCTCGTCCTTCTGTAAGCAGCTTGATGCTGCCTGCAGCAAAGTTCGAGTAGGCGGCGTACTTGGCCTGCGGGGTGCGCAATGCCACAACATGCAGCGGCGCGTTCGCCGCATACGGTTCGACGGCGAACTCGGTGACGGTCTCATCGGTGGTGTGCAGCACGTACTGGCGTCCTGGCGCAGAAGGGTTGCGCAGCATCGCGGCCACGTCATGACGGGAGGCGATGTGCGAGTACTGGCTTTCCTTACGCCAATCCGATGATCCGGTGGCAACGTCGAGCAGTAGCGGGGCAACGTCTACGCTCGAGGTCAAGCCCGTTCGTTCCTGTCCCGTCGCTTGCGTGAGCGCGCCCCGCAGGTCGCGAACGATCAGGGGCACCCTGATGGCCTCCTCATAAGCCCCGCCACCCTTACCGCGCATCCCGTGCGAAGCGCCGTACTCGCCATGATCGGAGGTGAACAGGATGACCGTGTTCGCCGCCACATCTGGGCGACTCGAGAGTGTGTTGAGCACGGCGCCAATGTGGTTGTCCACCTCTCCCAACAGCTTCAGGTAGAGGTCGAGGAACGGCAGCCATGTGGATTCGAGCTCTGGACCGCTGTAGGGCACAGCTCCAAAGGAAGCCTGAGCGGTTTCCTGTAGCGAGCGTTGCAAGCGCGGCTTGCCGCGGGCGATCATCTCTTCAGGGGTCTCGAAGTTCGGCGGAAGCTCTCCCACCACGCTCGGGGGCTGAGCCTCCGCAGCGAACCGCTCGCTCCAGTGGTACCACCAGGCGATGTCGTGGGGATTGACGAATGACACCGTTGTGCACCATGGATCACGCTTAGGGGTGCGCGCAAACCACTGTTCGAACTGGGTGACGATGTGGGGATCGACGCGCCATCCCTGCCCGGGAGCCCCATCTGGCGAGGGGAACGTGCCGCCAGCGAAACCGTAGGGCTCCAGGGCGCCAGAGTTTTCATAGGAGTCCCACAGGTTGTCGCCGTGGGTGAGATGCCACTTGCCATACCAATGCGTGCGGTAGCCCTGTTCGCGCAGCATCGTCCCCCACGTTGGAAAGCCCGGATCAAGCGTGCTTCCGCCCGTGATCATGCAGCCCGTCTGGTGGGTGTGCAGCCCCGTCAGCAGCGCAGCGCGTGCTGGAGTGCAGTCGTTAGAAGCTGTGTAATGGCTTGCGAAGGACACTCCACCATTGCGCAAGCGCGCAAGGTTTGGCATCAACGCGGTAGCAGTGGGGCTAGCCGAGAACCACTGCGGTGTACGCAGCTGATCAACCATGATCACGAGGATGTTCGGCGGCCGATAACGCTCAGCTGAGCCTGGCTTCTCCGAGGCGTTCGCTCCCTGCGCCTGCGCTTGCGCTCCAGCATCGCGCGCTGCTGTCAAGCGCGCGCTTGCCTGCGCCACACCGCGAGCGCCGGCCTGCTTTGAAACCAGGTCGGCAAGCGCAGCCCCTCCGCCTGCCAGCGCCCCGCCCGCGAGCAGCCCGCTCTTGAGCAGCGTTCGCCTGTCGATCAGCCGCTCGGGCTGTCGCGGTGAGCTCTCGCTGCCAACGGGCTCGCTATTGGGCTCTTGAGGATCTTGCTCGGACATGGGTGTATGCGATGGATCCGCTCGTGCCGGCAGCCTACGCCCGTCCACGCTACTCACCTAGACGTTTACCTGCGATGAGCAGTTTGTTTGGGCAGCGTTGAGAACGGGCTGCGCCACAAGCAACCGCTCCATGCTATTGCGCGACGCGGACCTCCAGCGCCGCTTGTCCCGCTGCGGCTGCGCCTGCAGTTCTCAGCTGCGCCACTGCCCGCTCAGCCGATTCCTGCGAGTTGAATGGCTTTAGCACTACATCTGCGGGCATCAACTACGCCGCTGCTCGCTGAGCGGCGTTCCCTGCTCGTCAGCAGCCTGTGCCGGCGGCCACGGTCCAAGCCAATCGTCGCGGGCGCCGTCCATGGTGATGACCGTGCCCGAGAAGAAGTCGCCGGCAGGCGAGGCGAGGTAGGCGACAAGCCAGGCGAACTCGCGCTCTGTGCCCATCCGTCCGAGTGGGATCGTGTGGCCGATGCGCTCAACGAGCGCCTGCGGATACTTCGTTAGCAGCGTCTGCGTTTCGAACTGCCCGGCGGCGAGCGCTAGCAGGCGGATGTCAAAGCGTGCCCACTCCACCGACAGGGTGCGCATAAGGTTCTCAACGGCGGCGCGGGCGGCGCCGGAGTGAGCCATGCCAGGCATGCCGTTGTGAGGGGAGAGCGTCACGCTGAGAACCTTGCCCCCGCGTCCTGAGGGGATCATCGCCTTCGTGGCCACCGCATGGGTGACAAGCCATGTGCCCTCCACGTTGAGGCGAATCACAGTTCTGAAGCCCTTCGGCGTGATCGACTCGGCGGGCGCAAGGAACTGGCCGCCGGCGTTGTTGACGAGCAGGTCTATCCGCCCATGGCGCGCGAGGATCTCATCCACCATCGGATCAACCTGCCGCTCCTCGCGAATGTCGCATACGTGAGCTTCGATCAGTCCACGTGGGTCGGCGGCCACGGTCTGGAGCAAGGGCTCTTCGCGGCGCCCGCAAATAACTACGCGCGCGCCACAGCGGGCAAGCTCGAGCGCCGTCTCACGGCCGAGACCGCTGCCACCGCCGGTAACAATCGCCACCTGACCTTCCAGCAGCGACGGTGAGAAAAGTCGTGAGCGAGCGTTCTCGGATGCAGATCGGTCGCCGCCTGCGGGCTGCTCGGCCCCACCAGCGCTGGTGGGGCCCGGGTCAATCGTGCCCACCCCGCTAGCCCAGCTGGGTGGTGGGTCGTACGAGCACCTCGTTGACGCTCACGTGCGCCGGCTGGCCGATTGCGTAGAGCACTGCATTGGCGATGTCCTGCGCGGTGAGCGGCGTGACGCCCTCAAAGCGCTTGGCCATCTGCTCGAGAACCTCGGGACGGTTGTGCATTGCAAGCTCGGTAGCTACCGCACCCGGCTCAACCAGGGTGACGCGAACGTTCAGCGGTACCCCCTCTTGGCGCAGCGACTCCGAGAAAGCGCCCACACCGTGCTTGGTGAGGTTGTATACGCCCGACCCTGCCCTTGCGACGCGTCCGGCTACAGAGCTTATGTTGACGATGTGCCCTGAGCCTTGCTCGCGCATCAGCGGAAGCGCAGCATGGCTGCAGTAGAGCACCCCAAACACGTTCGCATGGATCATGCGCCGCCACTCCTCGGTGGGAGCGTTCTCGATCGGACCGAGCAGCATCACCCCAGCGTTGTTGACGAGCACATCGAGACGTCCAAGCTCTGTGTGGGTGCGCTTGAGGAACGCCTGTGCCTGCTCCTCCTCCCCCACATCGGTTTGCACGGCTATCGCGCGTCCACCGTCGGCGAGTATCCGCTCCGCCAGCTGCTCAATGCGGTCGATACGGCGCGCTGCGAGCGCCACTGAGGCGCCTGCCTGTGCGCAAGCCAGCGCCGTGGCCTCGCCTATTCCAGAGGAAGCCCCAGTGATTGCCACGACTTGATTTGAAAGATCTGTTGTCATGCCGGCCAGCTTAAGGCCTTCACGGTCCATGCAGGGCCTCCGTAGCTCATGAGCACGACCCCATATCCCTTATGTAAAGCGCAAAATCGACCGATGCCCGATATACGACGCATGCCAACGGGTAGAGCCTTGTGGGCCTCCGTTGCGGATTTCCGTCCTTGTTGCGGACCTTCTGCCTGTTTCGCGGGTTATGAGAAGCGGGAAGGTGGGGTACAGG
>JBAPMC010000254.1:0-2878 GCA_049278415.1 Solirubrobacteraceae bacterium | reverse complement strand
GTCCTAACCCGACCGAAACGAGGGTTGGTTGGCAGGCGCCGGGGTACTCGTCATTCAGGTCAGAGAGCCCCGGCGCCTGTTTTTAACACCAGGCCTCTCTGCTCGGGCTAACTCTCTCGCCGCTGCGCTAGCCGACTAGCGCCTCGAAACGCTCGTAGGCAGCCTCAACCTCACGTCTGGCTGCCGTGTGACGAGCTTCGGACTTCGCCGACTCGTACTTGGTTGCCCATGCTGCAGGATCGGCGAGCTCCTGCTCGAGCGCACGCATGGCTGCCTCCGCCTGTTCGATCGCCTGCTCGGCCTTCGCCTGCTCACGAACCCGATTCTTGGAAGGCTCATCCGACTTGCCTCCAGGGCGCTTGGAGGCGCCTTTCGCGGCGCCAGCACCGTCACCTGTCGTTTCGACAGCCCCCCTTGCCCGCGGCTCGCCGCCATCCTTGTGTTGCCCACCGCTCGCTGGCGGCGTGGAGGTTGCCGAGGCGGCTCCGTTGCGCGAGCCCTCCCTCGCAGCCCGGCTCTCCTCGCGCACGCGGACGTACTCCGGCCAACCCCCTAGGAAGCTGCGCAGCGAAAGGTCTTCGATTGCAACTGTACGTGTGCCCACTGCATCGAGCAGGGCGCGATCGTGGGAGACGAGCAGCAGGGCGCCCTCAAACGAGCGCAAGGCGTCCTCGAGCGCCTCACGGCTCTCGATGTCGAGATGGTTGGTGGGCTCGTCCAGGATCAACACGTTCGGCGGCCTTGGCGTGCCGTTCATGAGGATCGCCAGCGACAGCCGCCGGCGCTCCCCGCCTGAGAGCCCTTCCAGCGGCTTTTCAGCATCCTCGCCTGAGAACAGGAACCTGCCAACCAGCGCGCGAGCCTTGTTGGGGGCAAGGCCGGTTGCTCGCTGGGCCGCCTCAACGACGGTCTGTCCTTGAGGTCCCCCCGCCCCTAGCTCCTCCGCGTGCTGGGAGAGGTAGCCGACGTTCACGTTGTGGCCGGTGCTGAGCTTGCCGGCTGCAAGTGGGCGCCGTCCGGCGAGCGTCTCGATCAATGTGGTCTTGCCGGCTCCGTTGGGACCGACGAGCGAGACGTGCTCGCCGCGCTCCAGCCACAGCTCGACATGCTCGAGCAAGACGAGTGGGCTGCCCTGCGCCCCTGCCCCCTCTATCTCTATGCGGCCCTCCTGCAACTCGAAGATCACGCGCCCTGTGCGCTCGGGCGCCTTGAAGGCGAACTCGAGCGACGCCGCTTCGCGTGGGTCGGACTCGATGCGCTCGATCTTGGAGAGCTTCTTCAGGCGCGACTGCGCTTGACGAGCCTTCGTGGCCTTGTAGCGGAAGCGCTCCACAAAATGCTCCATGCGTGCAATCTCAGCCTGCTGCTTGTCGATGGCCTTGCCGAGCGCCATCTCGCGGGCTGCTTGCTCGCGACGCCAGGAGTGCCATGTGCCGGCGAAGAAACGCGAACGGGTGGGCGGCGTTCCGTAGAGCTCGAGAACTGCTGTGCCAACCGCCTCCAAAAACCAGCGGTCGTGGGCCACCAGCATCACCGCCGCATCGAGATCGACGAGCGTCTGCTCGAGCCACTCCAATGACTCGATGTCGAGATGGTTGGTGGGCTCGTCCAGCAGCAACACATCGGCGCTGGTGGCAAGCGCGCGCGCTAGCGAGGCGCGCGTGAGCTGACCGCCGGAGAAAGTGTTCAGCTTGCGATCGAGATCGGCGTCTGAGAAACCCAGCCCGTGCGTCATGACGGTGGCGCGGTCACGCCACAGGTAGCCCCCGTAGGACTCCAAACGGGCCTGGGCGCGTGCGTAGCGGTCGAGCAGCGCACTCTCACTGGAGCCTGCTGTCATCTCGCGCTCGAGCTTGCTGAGCTCCCTCTCCACAGCCAGCTCCTCGACGCACCCCGACAGCACGTAGTCGCGCAATGAGGTGCCACGATCCCTCGGTGGGCGCTGGTCGTGCAGAGCGATGCGCACGCCCTTGGAGACGCTGAGCTCGCCCCGGTCGATGGTCTCCTCGCCCGCAATCATGCGCAGCAGAGTTGTCTTGCCGGCGCCGTTGCGACCGGCGATCGTGAGGCGTTCGCGGCGCTCGAGCTTGAACGACACCCCGCCGAGCAGGGGCTTGCCGGCCATGTCCTTACGCAGGTCTGATGCAATCAAGAGAGCCACGTCGAGGATGGTAGGGCCCGCTGGCGCGGGCCCGAGGGTCGATCCCGGGAGAGACGCGCAGCCTCGGCACATCCCCGAGCAGAAGAACCCATGCGCCGTGCAAGTCCGCACCGTGCTCCGATAGCATCACGGCTTACATGCGCCGCCTGCTAGCCACCCTGTTTGCCTCTGCCCTGCTGCTGCTCACGCTCGCCCCCGCGGCGTTCGCCTACAACGACGGCCGCGGCTTCTACGGCGCCACCAACGACAAGGTGGTGACCAACGCGGGCTTCATCCTGATTCTCTTCTTCCCGCTTTTCGTGCTTGCCATGAGCTTGCTCCAGTGGCGTCTGGAGAAGCGCAAAGATGAGCGCAAAGCCGCCCAGAAAGCGCACGCAGGCGACGCGCGCTGGCGCGGCGGTTGGTAGAGCTGGACCCGCCAGCCCCCGTCTGCTACGAGCGTCACGGCGCAGCCGCCGTGATCAGCATCGACCGTCCAGAGAAGCGTAATGCTGTGGATGGACCTACCGCTGAGGCCCTCTACGAGGCGCTTCAGCGCTTTGAGGAAGAAGACGACGCACGCGTGATGGTGCTCACCGGTGCTGGCGGAGTTTCCTTCTGCGCAGGGGCCGACCTGAAGGCGCTCGACACTTTTGGCGGACGGCTGATGGCAGCGGAGGGTCCGATGGGCTTCACGCGACTGACGCCGTCCAAGCCGACTATCGCTGCGATCTCTGG
>JBAPMC010000253.1:0-7304 GCA_049278415.1 Solirubrobacteraceae bacterium | reverse complement strand
GGGGCGCGGTGCGCGTCATGTCCGAGCTGCGTGGGCGCCTGGTCGGTCGCCTGCTGCTCGAGGGACCTGAGCAGCGTCCCCGAGGTGAGCGCACCGGCGAGCTGGCGAGCACCGCCGTCCAGGGCGTTGAGGCGCTCGAAGCGTATTTCGCTGGTTATCTGCCGCAGCTCGTAATGGCCACGGTCGTCCCGGTCGCCGTGATTGGTTGGGTCATCAGCGTCGACCCGATCACTGCCGCGATCCTCGCGTTCACGGTGCCGCTGCTCGTGATCTTCATGGTGCTCATTGGCAAGGGCGCGCGCGCTCAGGCCGAGGGACGCTGGCGCGCGCTCGCGCTGCTCGGCGCGCACTTCCTCGACGTCGTGCAAGGACTCCCAACGCTGCGCGCATACGGCCGCGAGCACGCCCAAGAGCAGACCCTCGCCGATGTCGGCGAGCGCTACCGCTCCGAGACCAGGAGAACGCTCCGCACGGCGTTCCTGTCCGCGTTCGTGCTCGAGCTGTGCGCGATGATCGGCACCGCGCTCGTGGCCGCGACGATCGGCGTGCAGCTCGTGGCCGGAGCGCTCAGCCTGCAAGCCGGGCTGACCGTGCTCCTGCTCGCACCGGAGATGTACGGGCCGCTGCGCCAAGTCGGCCAGCAATTCCACGCAAGCGCAGACGCCACGAGCGCATCCGAGCGGATCTTCCACGCTCTCGACAGCTCGCCGATCATCACGTGCCCCGCCACGCCACTTGCGCCACCCAACCCAGCGGTCGAGCCGGTGCGCCTCAAGGCGGTGGGGTACGAGTACCCGCGACGAGACGGCCGCGTCCTTGAGGACATCGACCTCGAGCTGGCACCCGAAAAGATCACCGCGCTGGTCGGCGAGAGCGGCGCGGGCAAGAGCACGATCGCGCGTCTGCTGATGCGCCTCGCCGACCCGACGGCCGGAGAAGTCGCCTGTGGCGGCGTCGACCTACACGCCGTCGACCTTGATGCCTGGCGCCGGCAGATCGCATGGGTTCCGCAGCGCCCGACGCTGTTCACGGGAACGATCGCGGAGAACATCGCGCTCTGCCGGCCCGACGCCGCACCAACAGAGATTCACAAGGCCACGTGCGACGCGGGAGCAAAGGAGTTCATCGATCAGCTGCCACAGGGCCTCGACACGCCCGTTGGGCAGGGAGGGCGACGGCTCTCGGTCGGCCAGGCGCAGCGGATCGCGCTCGCCCGCGCATTCCTCGCCGACCGTCCGCTGCTGCTGCTGGACGAGCCGACCGCTCATCTCGACGACAAGGGCGCCCGTGCAATCAGCGACACCATCGCCCGGCTCGCATACCGACGCACGACGCTGCTGATCGTTCACCACCCGCTGCTCACCGAGCTCGCCGACCACATCCACGTCCTACACCACGGGCGGCTCATCGACCGGGGGCAGGGCCCGTCCGCCGCGACCTGGATGGCACCCACTCGAGCGAGCGGGGTGCCGGCATGAGCCACACCGACCTCGCGGCCCTACGAGAAGTCGGCAGGCCACAAGGCGGCGAACGGGCTCGACTCGCGCTGTCCGTCGCGCTCGCCACCGGCGCGGCGCTCGCGGCGATCGCGCTGCTCGCCACCTCCGGCTACCTGATCTCCCGCGCAGCGCAACACCCACCGATTCTCGAGCTGATGGTCGCCATCGTCGCCGTGCGCGCCTTCGGGCTGACCCGCGCGATCCTTCGCTACAGCGAACGCCTCGTCTCCCACGACCTCGCGCTGCGCCAGCTCGCACGGTTCCGCCTGCACTTCTACCGCAGTCTCACGCCGCTCATCCCCGGCGGCCTCGAGAGCCGCAGCGGGGACCTGCTTGCCCGCTTCGTCGCAGATATCGACACGCTCAAGGATTTCTACCTGCGCGTCGTGATCCCAGGACTGCTCTCGCTGCTCGTCCTCACTGCCGCTTCGCTTGCCGCATGGATCATGCTGCCCGCCGCCGGGGCTGTCGTGCTGCTCTCGCTCACACTCACCATCCTTGTGCTGGCGACTCTGAGCGCGATCGTCTCATCACGCGCCGCGCGCCGACAAGCCCCAGCACGAGCACTGCTCACAAGCGAGCTGATCGAAAGCATTGACGGTGCCGGCGAGCTGGCCGTTGCCGGCCAAGCCACCGCAACGGCAGAGCGCCTAGCCGACAGCGACACGCAACTCGCGCGCCTCGCCCGCAGCGACGCCCTCGCGTCCTCAGCCGCGGGCGCTATCGGCGGCCTGCTCGCCGCGGCTGGGGTCCTCGCGCTGCTGCTCATCACCATCCCCGCCGTCCACTCAGGCGCGCTCAGCGGCGTGCTGCTCGCGGCGCTCGCGTTTCTCCTGCTCGCGGCCTACGACAGCATCCTGCCCGTCGCAGCAGCCGGCCGCTCGCTGCGTGTGTGCGCCACCGCCGCGCATCGTCTGGAGGAGCTCACGAGCTGCCAGCCCGCAGTCAGAGACCCAGCTACCGCACACGCCCTCACCGGCTCAGGGGAACTCCGCGCCGAGCACGTCAGCTTCCGGTACACGCCTGACGAAACGCGGGTGCTCGACGATCTCACGCTTCGCATCGCGCCCGGCGAGCACGTCGCGCTCACAGGGCCGAGCGGCGCCGGCAAGAGCACCATCGCCGAGTTGCTCATCCGCTTCCATGACCCCACCGTGGGAGCCGTCACGCTCGACGGGATCGACATGCGCGACCTCGCTCAGAGTGAGATCCGCGCCGCCGTCG
This sequence comes from Solirubrobacteraceae bacterium, assembly GCA_049278415.1. GTDB lineage: Bacteria > Actinomycetota > Thermoleophilia > Solirubrobacterales > Solirubrobacteraceae > Palsa-744. The sequence continues at coordinate 4,581 of JBAPMC010000253.1, read as the reverse complement.
TGCTCTGCGCCCAGGACTGCCACATCTTCAACACAACGATCCGCGAGAACCTCCTAATCGCCCGCCGCGACGCCGACGAGCAAGCCATCTCAGAAGCGCTCGCGGCCGTCGAGCTCGACCAGTGGGTCAACACCCTTCCCGGCGGACTCGACACGATCCTCGGCAACAACGGCGAGCTCGTCTCCGGCGGACAGCGCAGACGCATCGCGCTCGCCCGCGCGCTACTCGCACCAGCACGATTCCTGATCCTCGACGAGCCCACAGCCCACCTCGACCCGTCACTGGCCCGCCGAGTGATAGGCAACCTCCTGAACATTCGCGACGATCGAGGTGTGCTCATCATCACCCACGACACAGAAGCACAAGACAAGTTCGACCGTGTGCTTCACCTGTGAGCGCTTTCACCCGGAGCCCGCGCGGCCGCGACCCCTGTTCAAGCTCGCGAGCGCTTGAGAGTCGCTGGGGTCGCGTAGAGCAGTGGCCGCCACGTCGCGACTGAGAGCATTCTCACTCGTTGCTTAGGGCGAGCTTAGGCCCTGCCAAGAGGCTCCTCGACCTCAATGAACTCGACCAGGGGATGTACCCACAATGCGTATTAAGTCCATCGGCGGCCTCGGGTCGCTAGTAGTGCTCCTTGCGGCCGTGCTTGCCGGCTGTGGCAGTTCCAGCAACGCATCGACCGCAACGCAGAAGCAGACTGCATCCTCAACGCCCGCTGTTGTCACGTCTCAATCCGGCACCACTGTCGCGAAAGCGTCAGGTACCACCGTTGTCATCGCCAGCTACAAGACGCCAGAAGACGGGACGCTCATCACAGGTGCGCAGAATCGCACCCTCTACGTCTTCAAGCCTGATGAAAAATCGACAGCGGGACACGACAAGGTCAGCACCTGCTACGACGGGTGCGCATCAGTGTGGCCGCCCGTGCTCGCAACCCAGACACCCACAGTGTCGGGACAGGCGAACGCGGCTTTGGTGGGACTGGCCACACGCAAGGACGGCACGAAACAGGCCACCTATAACGGTCTGCCTCTTTACTACTACGCGGCCGATACAAAGGCCGGCCAAGCGACCGGCAACCATCTCAAGGACGGGTTCGGGGTTTGGACCGGAATCCTCCCGAGCGGAAAGCTTGCGCCCGATGGTGCGAACTAGCAAACCGCGGCCTCACACGGGTGAACACCGAGGTGTGAGGCCGATGGTCGGTGAACCGAATCTTCGGTGCTACACGGCCGGGCGGGTGCTACCAGCATCCGCCCGGCCACTTGGTTTGTTGGCCTTCCCAGGCGCCGGTCGAGCAGCTCGGGCGTCAACCAGCTGGAGTGAGAAGGTAGACCTCATCCGCCGCGAAACCGAGGTCACGCCGCCAGCCGGGGCTGGCCTTCAAGCACTGTCCTGACCTGCCGCGCGATCTCGATGTCCTCGCGCGCCCTGAGAACAAGCGTTCTGACACTTGCCCCGGCAGCTCCGATCTTCCCATCGCCGCGCGTCTCGCCGTTGCGGGCATCATCGAGTGAGACACCGAGAAATCCGAGGCCCGCTGCGGCTTCTGCCCGCACCTCGCTTGCCTGCTCGCCGACACCGCCGGTGAACACCAACACGTCCAGACCATCGAGTGCCGCCGCCATCGCAGCGATCCCAGCGCGGAGCCGATGGACGTACACATCCAACGCCAGGCGCGGGGAGGGCTCGCCCATACCGGCACGATCGACGATCTCACGCATGTCAGAGCTGCCCGCCAGGCCGAGCAGTCCGGAACGATGCTCGAGCGCGTCTGCCAGCTCGCTCGCCGATAGCCGCTCGTGCTCTGCCAGCCACAGCAGCATCCCCGGATCGACGCTGCCCGAGCGGGTCGCCATCACCAGACCCTCAAGCGGAGTGAAGCCCATCGTCGTGTCCACTGAGCGACCGCCCTTGATCGCGCACAGCGACGCGCCAGCGCCAAGGTGACAGCTCACGATCCGAAGCCCCGAAGCATCGAGCCCCAGTAGTTGCGGCGAGCGGCGGGCGACCCAGGCGTGCGAGAGGCCGTGAAAGCCGTAGCGGCGCAGGCCCCAGCGCTCCCGCCACTCTGCCGGTAGAGCATAGGTCGCGGCGCCTTCAGGCAGTGTTGCGTGAAAGGCGGTGTCAAAGCACGCGACCGCGGGCAGGTCCGGCAGCATCCCGGTGACGGCATCGAGCGCCGCGAGGGACTTCGGCTGGTGAAGCGGCGCGAGGTCGCACAGCTCGCGCATCGCCCTCTCGGCCTCGGCGTCGATCCTCACGGCGGCTCGGAAGCGCTCGCCTCCGTGGACGATGCGGTGCCCCACTGCATCCGCTTCGCTCAGCGGCGAGTCGAGCGCCGCGCGGAGCTCATCCTCATCCACTTGCGCGTGAGTGGCCGACAGCTCTCGGGAAGCGAGGATCGTGTCCTTGCCGTCGAGCAGCGTGAGCTTGAGGCTGCTGGAGCCGGCGTTGACGACCAGGACCCGCATCGGCCGGCTAGGACCGCGCGTCCTGCTCTGAGCGAGCGTCGCCGGCGGGCCAGCACCAGTCGGTGACATCGGGCGGGTCCTGCCCGTGCTCGCGCGTGTATGCGCGGTGGCGCAGCCGCGCATCGACCATCTCCTGGCGGATGTGAGCGGCGTGCTCGGCCAGGCCGGGAACCCGGTCGATGACATCCATCACGAGATGGAAGCGGTCGAGATCGTTGAGCATCACCATGTCAAACGGGGTAGTGGTGGTGCCCTCCTCCTTGTAACCACGCACATGGATGTTGGCGTGGTTGGTGCGCTTATAGGTGAGACGGTGAATCAGCCACGGATAGCCGTGGTAGGCAAAAATCACCGGCTGGCTGGTCGTGAACAGCGCGTCGAACTCCGCGTCAGGCAACCCGTGGGGATGCTCGCTGCCCGGCTCCAGGCGCATCAGATCGACGACGTTTACGAGCCTCACCTTCAGCTCGGGGAGGCGTTCGCGCAGGATCGCCGCCGCCGCGACACTCTCGAGCGTGGGGATGTCCCCGGCACAGCCGAGCACCACATCGGGCTCATCGCCACCGTCGCTGCACGCCCACTCCCACATGCCGACCCCGCGCGTGCAGTGAGCCACCGCCTCCTCCATCGTCAGGTAGTTCAGCGCGGGCTGCTTGCCCGCCACGATCACGTTCACGTAGTCACGGCTGCGCAGGCAGTGATCGGCAACGGACAGCAGACAGTTGGCGTCCGGCGGCAGATACACGCGCACGACCTCCGCCTTCTTGTTGATCACATGGTCGATGAACCCCGGGTCCTGGTGGGAGAAACCATTGTGGTCCTGGCGCCACACATGCGAGGACAGCAGATAATTAAGCGAGGCGATCGGTGCCCGCCACGGGATGCCGCGCGTCACCTTCAACCACTTCGCGTGCTGGTTAAACATCGAGTCCACGAGATGGATGAACGCCTCGTAGCTGTTGAACAGGCCATGCCGGCCGGTCAACAGGTAGCCCTCGAGCCAGCCCTCGCACAGGTGCTCGCTCAAGACCTCCATCACGCGCCCATCGGGCGCCAGGTGGTCGTCGCTCTCAAGGAGCTGCGCGTCCCACGCGCGATTCGTGACCTCGAAGACAGCGCCCAGGCGGTTGGATGCGGTCTCGTCTGGGCCCATGATGCGGAAGTTCGCTGGGTTTGCGCTGATCGCATCGCGCAGGAAGCTGCCAAGTACCCGTGTGGGCTCGCTGATGCTCACCGTGGGTGCCGGCACCTCGACGGCGTAGGAGCGAAAGTCGGGAAGCTCAAGCTCGCGCAGCAGCAATCCACCGTTGGCGTGTGGATTGGCGCCCATCCGTCGCCGGCCCTCCGGTGCGAGCGCCGCAAGCTCTGAGCGCAGCGCACCATCCTCGTCAAACAGCTCCCCAGGACGATAGGAGGCAAGCCATTCCTCAAGTTGGCGCAGATGCTCCGGGTTGCCCGCCAGGTCGGCGAGCGGCACCTGGTGGGAACGAAAGGACCCCTCCGCCGGCAGCCCGTCGACGATCTTCGGGCCGGTCCAGCCCTTGGGGGTGCGCAGCACGATCATCGGCCAGCGTGGAGGCTCCTGCACGCCATCCTCGCGGGCGCGATGCTGGATCTCCGCGATCTCCGCCATTACCTCGTTCAAGGTGGCCGCCATCAGCTGGTGCATCGTCTCCGGGTCATCTCCCTCGACAAAGCGCGGTGCGTAGCCGTAACCCTCCATCAGCGAGCGCAACTCCGCCTGCGGGATACGGGCCAGCACCGTCGGGTTGGCGATCTTGTAGCCGTTGAGATGCAGCACCGGGAGCACCGCACCATCGCGAGCAGGGTTCAGGAACTTGTTGGAGTGCCAGCTCGTCGCGAGCGGCCCCGTCTCGGCCTCGCCGTCGCCGACCACGCAGCAGACCAGCAGGTCGGGGTTATCGAACGCCGCTCCGTAGGCGTGAGCGAGGGAGTAGCCGAGCTCGCCGCCCTCGTGGATCGACCCCGGCGTCTCCGGCGCGACATGACTCGGGATACCACCGGGGAAAGAGAACTGGCGAAACAGGCGGCGAACGCCCTCTTCGTCACGGCCGATATGCGGATAGACCTCGCTATAGGTGCCCTC
>JBAPMC010000252.1:0-7237 GCA_049278415.1 Solirubrobacteraceae bacterium | reverse complement strand
ATTGAGATCGAACCTTCCGAGCCGCTGCCGCGTGCGATCGACGACGTCGGGCTGCTCGACCAGGAGGAGATCGCAGCCGAGCTCGGTCTCGCCGATGGCGAGGCGCTCAGCGCCGGCTACGGAAGCGAGTTCGATGCCGATCTAGCCTCGCTCGAGAAGATTGGGGCCGGCAGCTCAGACCCTGGTTTCGTCGAGGGACTCGGCGAGCTTGAGATTCCCGAGGAGTCCGGGGAGTAGCAGGCTTGGGCCGTCGATTCCCGACGGTGCATTTTGTAGGACCAGTGGAGAGCTCCCTTGTAGGGGGCTCTCCACTGCAAGGTCCTTCTCGCTGCGGCGCTCGACCTCAGTCCTGCACGCAGCTGAGAAGCGCTCTGGAGAGGAGCACCGCTCTCTGTGCGGGCTGACTGTGTTCCTGGCGGTGTGTGCACTTGCGGTACAGGTCACCTCACGCGCCGATCGCTGATCGCCGCGACGGCGGTTGCTGCGACTGACGGCGTGATGCATCCGCGTGCAGCGCTAGCCAGGCTGGTGGCGGAACCCTCGGCTGGGCATGCCCACTTGCCGCTTGTGATCTCTGGGCTGCAAGCGGGACCGGGCCAACCACCGATCATCGCTCGTCGAGCTTGGGCACTTGGGGTGGCGCACCCCAGGGTGGCGCCCGAATACGGCTCTGTGCAGCTGGCATTCGTGCATCACACGGAGAACCCCGATGGCTACAGCGCTGCAGAGGTCCCCGCCATGCTTCGTGCCATCTTCGACTTTCATCGCTATACCCACGGTTGGAACGACATTGGCTACAACTTTGTCATCGACCGCTTCGGGCGTATCTTCGAGGCACGTGCGGGCGGGATCGACGAGCCGGTGACGGGCGCACAGGCTGGTGGCTATAACGCCTACTCAACGGGCATCGCCATACTCGGGACTTACAGCTCGCAGCGAATATCGTCCGCTGCGCTCACAGCGCTCGAGCATCTACTCGCATGGAAGCTCTCACTGCACGGCGCGCCTGTTCAGGGTCGCGTCACTGTACGCGTAACACGGGCCGGCGCCGTTTACAGCCGCTTCCCAGCCAACACCCCGGTGTCACTGCCGCGAGTGGCTGGCCATCGCGACGCCGACTCAACCGACTGTCCGGGCGATGCGCTCTACGGAGAGCTGCCTTCGCTGCGTCGCAGAGCCGTTCAGCTCGCCGGGCATCCGGTACGTGCCACATTGCTCTCACAGGCGGCCGACTCGGCCGGCGGCGCGCCAACCACGCTGGCGGGAAGCCTGCGATTCCTGACCGGTATGCCGATTGCCGGGGCAATCGTGGAGATCCAAGAGCTCACCGTTGCACGCAAGGGCGAAGTCGTTACAGAGCGCATAGTCGGCAGTACGGTCACGGCTCCTGACGGCGGGTGGTCGTTGCCAATTGCAGTCTCGCCCGGCGCAGCCGGCAAGACTGCTCTGCGTGCCATCAGCGCGGGCGCTCCCAACCTGTCGGCTGCTGTGTCCGATCCCCTACAGATCGCAGGCTCTGTTTCCTTCAGCCAGCCTGCGACTCCGGCGCCTGAGCAAGCGCCTGCGCCCAGCGCTCCAGGATCACCACCTCCCGCAGCGTAATGCCGCTCGCCGGTTCGGTCCGCACGAGCAGCGTGGCAGCGCCGCGCGCGCTTGCCCACTCGTGACAGGCCTCGTTGAACGCGTCATCGATCCACGCCAAAGGCCTGAGGCCCGCGTACGCTTCGATCGAGTCGAGCTTCCAGTGGGCGTTGGAGCGTCGAGTGCCACGCACCCCGTGCTCGAAGCTCAGATAGGGCAAAGCTGGCAAACCCAGCAGATGGGGGAGGTATTCGTTGGCCTTCTCCTCCCACCCGCTGGCCCACGCGAGCTCGAAGCTCGGCGATATCGCGAGCAGGTGCTCGGCTGCCCTGGACGAAAGAAAGTGGGGTATGCCGTCGATCGAATGGAAGGACCCCTCGGGTTGGGTCCCGGCTGCGAACCCGAACAGCGAGATCACCCCGTCTATGTCGACCAGCAACAGCGGACGGCTCTCGGCGTCCACTGCATGGCGCTGCGGCGGACCGTGCTTGGCATCCATGCTTCGATCTGATCGGTCGTCTTTAGCTACCACAGAGGTTCCGACCGGTAATCTGCTCGGGTCGCGTCGGAGCAGTAAAGCATCCATAGGCAGTTGCCGATGGATGACTTCATCCCGCGGTTCCCAACTATGACTCTCGATCTGGGCATTCTTCTAGCGCTGGCTTGCGCATTCGTGGCCAACCTCGGCTTCTTCTACAAGTACCGAGGAGCCAACTCCGTAGGCAAGGTCGAGGTGCGCCACCCACTGCGCTCGGTCCGTGCGCTGTTCTCATCGCGTTGGTTTGCGATCGGGATGCTGGTTGCAGCGGGCTCTTGGGTTCTGCACGTGGCGGCGCTTGCGCTCGCTCCGATGTCTGTCGTTCAGGTAGCTCTTGCTGCTGGAGTTGTGCTGATTGCCGTGATGGCTGACCGCATGTTTGGCTTCAAGGTCGGTCGCCGCCAGTGGCTTGGACTGTGGCTGACGGCAGCTGGACTTGTGATGCTGGGGTTGACGTTGCCCGCCCTGCACGGTGCGCACTCCCACTTCTCCGATCCCGCAATGATCTCTTTCGAGGCCGGCTTGTTCGGCCTCGGCGGATTGCTCATCATGGGACCGCGTATGGGCGGACCGGTCGAGCACCACGGAATGATGCTCGGAGCCGCATCGGGAATTCTGTTCGGCGTATCAGACATCTCCATTAAGGCGCTCACGGGCATCGTGGGCGCTCACGGCCCGCTCGCGCTACTTCTCAGCCCGTGGCTTGTGGTTGCCGCGCTCGCGTCTGTGCTGGCCTTCTATGCCTCGGCACGTGGTCTGCAGGACGGCGAGGCTGTGCCAGTTATCGCCGTAACCGGAACCGCCGCCAACATCGCCGGCGTCGCTGGAGGGATTCTCGTGTTCGGCGATCCACTGCCCGGTAGCGCTGTTGGGATCATCTTCCAGTCGCTTGCCTTTGTGTTGGTGCTCGTCGCCGCAGCCTTGATGCCGGCGCCGGTACGCTCCGCCGGGCTGCGCGCCAACGCGTGAGCTTGCTTGCTCGCGTGACTTGCTCGGTAGCGCGCCAGCCGTCTCGACGCGGACGCTGCTAGGATTCGCGACCGGATGCCCACCACCTCACAACTCGTGCGCAAGGGACGCGTAGCGCCCAAGAAAAAGCTCGCGACTCCTGGCCTGAAGTCCGGCAAGGGGCGCAAGAAGAAGGTCGCTGCTCCACAGCGGCGCGGGGTCTGCACGCGCGTGTACACGACAACTCCGAAGAAGCCTAACTCCGCCCTGCGCAAGGTCGCGCGTGTGCGCATAGCCGGCTCGATCGAGGTGACCGCCTACATTCCAGGCGAGGGCCATAACTTGCAGGAGCACTCTGTCGTGCTCGTGCGCGGTGGACGTGTCAAGGATCTTCCCGGTGTGCGCTACAAGGTGGTGCGAGGCACGCTCGACGCCGCGGGTGTGAGCGATCGCAAGAAGGCACGCTCGCAATACGGCGTGAAGAAGAAGTAGCAGTCAACAGAAGATGCCACGCCGCGCAGCCGCCCACCTGCGTCCGCTAGAAGCGGACTCGATACACCGCTCCAAGCTGGTCCAGCAGATCATCAACAAGGTGATGCTCGACGGCAAGAAGTCAACCGCTGAGCGGATCGTCTACGACGCGCTTGCGCTCGTGGCGGAGCGCTCCGACAAGGATCCGATCGAGCAGCTCGAGATGTCGATCAAGGCGCTTACTCCGGCGCTTGAGGTTCGCTCCCGCCGTGTGGGTGGTGCTACCTATCAGGTGCCGGTGGAGGTTCCTGCGCGTCGCGCTCGTACGCTCGCCGTTCGCTGGCTCGTCGAGTTCGCTCGTAACAGGCGTGAGAAGACAATGGCCCAGCGGCTAGCGCACGAGCTGATGGATGCGCAGTCCCAGCAGGGTGGGGCTTACAAGCGCAAGGACGACATTTACCGCATGGCGCAGGCCAACAAGGCCTTCGCTCATTATCGCTGGTAGACCGCTTCCGGCAAGCCCCGGCTTGTAGGGCCTATTGGCGGAGATGGATCAGTCTGTGTGGTGGATGGAGGCCATGGCTGGTCAGGGTCGTGGATGGGACTCCTTCCTCCTTGCTCCTAGCCCGGGATCAGGGCATCGCACGCTCACCCGATAATGATTTGACAAACAACTATTCGGTACCTAAACTTTCGGTACCGAATGTCTGAAGCCGCAAGCACCGATCGCATCGAGCCCTACGTCTGGCGCATTGCCGGCGTCGTGATCGTGGGCATGATCATGTCGATCCTCGACACGACGATCGTGAATGTCGCGCTGGATACGCTTGGACACGACCTGCACAGCACCCTGTCGCAGATCCAGTGGGTGATCACGGGCTATCTGCTCTCGTTGGCGGCAGTCATCCCGATCACCGGCTGGGCGGCTAGGCGTTTCGGGGCAAAGCGCGTATATCTGGTTTCGCTGGTGCTGTTCACCGTTGGCTCGACACTGTGTGGGTTGGCGTCTTCGGCGAACTCGCTGATCGCCTTCCGCGTGCTTCAGGGAGTTGGCGGTGGGATGATCATGCCGGTCGCCCAGATGATCATGGCCCAAGTGGCTGGTCCGCGACGGATGGGACGCGTGATGGGCGTGGTCGTGATGCCCGCGATGCTTGCTCCGATCCTCGGCCCGGTGATCGGCGGGATAATCCTCGAGGGCTTGCACTGGTCCTGGATCTTCTACGTAAACGTGCCGATCGGAATCATCGCCGTGATCCTCGGCATCAAGATGCTGCCGCATGTCGATCTAGGCAAGGCTGGACGCCTCGACACGGTTGGACTGGCGCTGTTGGCAACGAGCATGCCGCTGTTCGTGTACGGCCTGAGTGAGATCGGCACACGCGGCACCTTCACCGCGCCTACAGTGCTCTGGCCGATCGCGGTGTCGATCGTGTTGACAGGGATCTTCGTGTGGCACGCCCTGCGCACCGAGCGTCCGCTCCTGGACATACGCCTGTATGCCAACCGAGTGTTCGGCGCGGCGTCCATAACGACCTTCGGCTTGGGGGCGGCGCTGTTCGGGGCGATGATCCTCGTGCCGCTCTACTACCAGCAGGTGCGCGGCGAGAGCGTGATCGTCACAGGTCTGCTCGTCGGTCCCCAAGGGTTGGGGATGCTGGCGATGGCGCCTTTCAACGGTCGTTTGACTCAGCGCTTCGGTGGAGGTCGGGTGGCGATCGTCGGCGTGTCGATCCTCTGCTTGAGCACGCTCCCACTCTGCTTCGTGGGCGCCGACACCTCGATCCTTGCGATCTCGTTGGTGCTGGCGGTGCGTGGTCTGGGCATAGGCTTGTCCTTCATGCCCACGATGACGGCCGCGTTTGCTTCCCTGCGCAGTGACGAGCTCTCCGACGCAACGCCGCAGATGAACGTCCTGCAGCGGTTGGGCGGCGCGATCGGGACGGCAGTGCTTGCCGTCGTGCTCCAGCGTGCCAGCGCCGGCGCCCACTCCTCAACGGAGCTTGCGGGTGCGTTTGACACCGCCTACTGGTGGTCGCTCGGGATCGCGGCGCTTTCGCTGATTCCCTGCGTGGTACTCGTTCGGGCGGAGAATCCGAAGGCGAAGCTGACCCGCGCCGAGGCGGCAGCTGAGTCCGCTATCGAGCCACTCGGCGCCTGAGGTAAGGGGCTTCGATGGCTGCCCGGGCAAGCACTACGGGTACAGCCGCGGAGAAGCGCTCCCCGCCCGGGTCACCGGAAAAGACCCCCGCGACCACCAGCGTGGCTGGAGCCGGGCGTGCTCGCAAGTCTCCGAGCCGGGCCACCCGCGAGGAGTGGGAGGCCGAGCTTGCCGATCTCGGCAAGGCCTTCCGTCGCGTCTTTCGGGGTGTACGTCGTCTGCGCGGACGTGACACGCATCTGCTGGGCTCTGAGGTGAGCCACGCCCAGTTCGAGTTGCTGATCGAGTTGTTCGAACGTGGGCCGCTGCCGGCCGGAGAGCTGGCGAGTGCCGCTCAGCTCACGCCGGGGACAGTCACTCAGATGCTCGATCATCTGGCCGAGTGTGGGCATGTGGAGCGCGAGCGCTCGCAGGAGGACCGGCGGGTGGTTGTCACAAAGCTCACATCCCAAGGAAGACGCAAGGTGCAGGACAAGCGTGCTGCCTGGCAGGCGCGCTGGGAGCAGGTTCTGGGTGACGTTGACGCCGAGGAGCTACGAGTCGCAACACGCGTGCTCGAGCGCTTGAGCGCCGTTTTCGAGGACGGGTCGAAGGCCGATGAGTGCAGCGAAGACCCCGCATCCAGGGCCCCTGCTCGGGGCAGATGACCGGTGAGGATTTGGCGTGCGTGGCATGACTCCTGGCTCACCCGCGGAGTGCGACGGGACGATTCCAGCGGCCTCGCAGGCCGCGTGGACCGCCCGATTTCCTCTGCTATAGTCGGCGTCCGCGAGCGTGTGGGCGCAGTCGTCCGAGCAGGTTACCCGCGAAGCGAATACAAAATGGAGACCTTGACTTAGATAGCGAAGCGAACCGCCCGACGACCGGCAGCGCATGGGCCCGAGGGGCCCATTTTTTTGCCCTGAACCACTGTTCAACGTTTCGCAAGCGCACCTCGACATTCCCACCATCATCCACACCAAAGCTCACTGAACACCTGAAAAATGCCCCGCAAGTTTCCACTCGAAAAGACTCGCAACATCGGGATCATGGCCCACATCGACGCGGGCAAGACCACGACGACCGAGCGCATCCTCTACTACACCGGGCGCACCTACAAGATCGGTGAGGTTCACGACGGCGCCGCCACGATGGACTGGATGGAACAGGAGCAGGAGCGCGGCATCACGATTACCTCTGCCGCCACCACCGCCGAGTGGGACGGTCATCGGATCAACATCATCGACACTCCCGGCCACGTCGACTTCACCGTTGAGGTCGAGCGCTCGCTGCGTGTGCTCGACGGGGCGATCGCCCTGTTCGACTCGGTTGCCGGCGTTGAGCCTCAGTCTGAGACGGTGTGGCGCCAGGCCGACAAGTACCACGTGCCGCGTATCGCCTACATCAACAAGATGGACCGCATCGGCGCCGACTTCGAGAAAGGCGTACAGACGATGATCGACCGGCTCGCCGCCCATCCGGTGCCGATCCAGCTGCCGATCGGGGCCGAGGGTGATTTCCTGGGGATCGTCGACCTGGTGAGGATGAAGGCGATCCTC
>JBAPMC010000251.1:0-7870 GCA_049278415.1 Solirubrobacteraceae bacterium | reverse complement strand
GTAATGAGACGTAAGTTCACTATGGGGTCATGGGAGACCATGAGTGCCCGGAACTCCGGCATCTACAGCACCGGCAAGAACACGTCAGAACGACTCGAAAGCTCGCCGTATCGGGTTTACTTGGGTTGGCAGTGGGAGGCGGGGTAGTCGTGGCAAGGCACAAAGTATCCATCTCGGAGCGAGCCAAGCGTGTTCTGTCACACCCGGACGAGCAAGGGGTCGCTACCCGATTGCGGGAGACACGAGCGGCAAAGCACATATTGCGCTTGCTCGATCCATCGTACGAGAGTTATAAGCAAGCCGCAGATTCTCCCGGTGACATCATCAACTGGCAAGAGACACAGCGTAAAACTGTGAGCGATTTCACGCCCGAGGAATGGGCTGAGGCTCATAGGAAAACGAGAGAGCACCTAGACCACCGGCAAGCGGAACTAGAAGAAGCCCGAGCTTTAACGCCGGGCATGGGATGTTACGGAGCTTCCAACTGGCCACACTTGCCACAATACGCCGACTGGCGTGAGAATCTGCCTGAGGATCACCCGTTGCGTCAAATCGGGCCGCCGCTTGTAGTGTCTGGTTCCCCCGAGCATGAGGCAGGCATATCAGCCTTCTATAGGGCTATGACCTTAGCGATGCGTCAAGATACGCATCACAATTTTGGTAACTAGAGCCGATAAATACCTAGTATTGCCAGCCTGTGGCTAATGACGATCAATTAAATATAGCTTCCGCTGTGGTGGACAGCGGTTTGTTCTTCACTGAACAACAGCTCAGGGCTTTTGTTCATATGCAGGAGCACCCTGACCTGTATATGTCACGAATCACGGAGCATCTAGACTTTCTGCCTGGGAGTGGCCAGCAATGGAAGCGCGAAGTGCAAGTCCAACTACCCATACTAGATAGCGAGTCTGACAACGATTCATATCGAGATTTTATCGTATCGCTTGGGCGATTTCAGCGGCGACGTTTCCCCGACTTTAAGGTTACTGCCGCCGACGGTTCTCGCTGCCGTCTTGCTTCTCGTGATCAGCATGGGCAGTGCATAGCTTCATGCATCCTTCAGCCCCTTCTATTTAGTGAGTGGAATAAAGTAGCTGAGTCAGAATACGCAACTGATGTGCTTAGCAAGTTGCGCACTTATCTCTCGCGCATGACAACTACGATTGCCATTAATGACCAGTACACACCGACCGGTGCTCGGATACTTTTCGATGCTCTGCTCGTTGCTATCGATACTGACCTTGAGCATATGGTGGATGTATCTAGTACATTCTACGCTAGCTGCGAAGCCGCGCTAGGTGAAACTCAGTATCTCTGTTGGGTATCGGCTAAGCCAGGGGACGTAGTGCATCTTAGTGCTACATATACACAGGCTGACTCTCCTCAGTTCAAGGATGAGTCCGACGGTATAACGGACTCAAAAAGGAGGTTGTGGCTACGTAATTTCCGTACCAAGCAATATGCGAGGTACAACCTTTTCCCCATGCGTTATACGTTGTCAACGCCCGCTTATCGCGATTGCCGCAGCTATTACTTCACGATAACTCCACCGCCGGAAACTAAAACAGTATTGCTCGATTGGGGCAAGGGGCGTCGAGTCCACGTTGCCTCTCGTGACACGGATTGGAGCAGGGGTGGAGTTTGGAAACGACGAACGCCCGTATCACTTTTTGATGAAGTTGCCGAAGTGGATTGTGCAAGTTTTTCTTATCACTTCCACAACCGCCGTGTCAATCAAGATGCGAGTAGTAGGGAGAAGCGAAAGCAGGTAAAACTTTTAGAGCGGCGCAAGCAAAGCGTAGCCTCCGGAGTTAAGCTTCATGCGTTTATAAGGGCCGAGCCAATCGATAACGGTAAGTTCGCGGCCATTGGGCTCCTCGGTTTGACGCTGGCCGTGCTAGCTGAACGCGGGGCATTGCTAGCAAATGCGAGTGGGAGTAGCGCTAGTCAATGGTTGCTCTTGACGCCTGCCGTCATGCTGGTATACGTAGGGCAGCAGCAACGGCATCATTATGCACGATTCACCAGACCCTTTCGCCTGGCTGTCTGGTTTTACTTGGCATTGGCGATGCTTTTTGCTGCCTCAATAGCATTTAGCATAACGTCAATCCCACCGGTCTATGGCAGTGCTGACGAGGTGTTGCCACGCACCATATCGGCGGCATTTGCTATTGCGAGTGGGGTTGTGGTAGCCCTAGCAGCTTGGAGCGGGAAGCATTTCGAGAAGGCAAATCGACATCGGCATGGGCGTGTGCTTGAGCGTGTACGCTTGTTTGCGACGCCATCGAAGGTCGAGATATGGCGTAAATATCGACTAAGGCCAAGTTACTGGAGAAGAATCAGGTCTCCCCTGTCTTCTGACGAGATAGACCGCGCCAAATTGAAGGGTAGCGATACACTGCGCGGTGGTGATCCGCGGAATAATCACCCCTCAAATAATGTGTATGCCGCTATTGCTAGACACAGTATTGATCGAATCTTCGCTATTGCAGCCCTAATTGTAATACTAGTCTCATTTGCTATGGTGCTTCATGTACCTGACTGGCACTGGGGGTTAGGTGAGGAGTGTGTCATTGAGAAGGAACAGGAACGACAGTTAGCCGCAGAAAATGGTAAGCCACTTGGCCAAGGTCATTGCAGTGAAGGTCATTGGCATAAGGCTAAATAAGAACTGGCTTGGCAACGTGCCTTGCTTGGGTGTTATTCATCCGCCCTCCCTTTGTTCACTACCTCTTCACTAAACCCTCGCCCGATCCCATTCCCCAACCTGCGCTAGTGTAAAGCGGAGGTCACGGGTTTGTTCGCTGGTCAACTCGCCACTCCATCCAGCCAGTCCTATGAGGGCCTCCGCATTGTACTCGGCCGTCCCATGCAAAATGCTTCGTCCATATTGCTCGGAGTAGCGGCTGAGATTGGAAAGCAAGCGGGCCAAGTACCAGAGGCTGCCAATAGCTGCCTCCTGAAACTCGGCTTTCCTGTCGGCATCGTCACGGCTGGATTCCCGGGCGATTAGTTCAGCCCGTAGGCCGTACACGTCACTCCATATACGGGAAAGTAGTACCTCGTGTTCGGCGGTATCGGGGTGTTCAAGCTGTTCCTCGGTAATAACTGGCGTATGCCCTGACGCCTCAAAGGGCGCCCCGTCACGGGCTCGCTGCACGTATTGCAAGCTGTCTTGGTGCAGGAGCCAGGCAATCTCCGCGACCAGCTCGGGCTCAACGCGCTTACGGAAATGGTGAACCTCATAGCCCAGTATCTCGGCGGCATACAGTCGCCGTTGAGTCAGTGTCCGGCCACCCTGGGCCACTACAAACAAGCCTTCGGTCGCAGACTGTCGATCGACTGGCTGTAGCTGCTTGAGCATTGCCGGCAGCAATCTCCCCAAGGCATCGACACGGGCCAGCCGGTCGTCAGCCTGAACGCTACGGGCAACCACCCCATCGAGGTCGAGCAGCGCGGCTGGTACCGCAGCGGGACGCAGTGGTAGGCCAGCCCGTAGCACCAGTTTGAGGGCGCTGACAAGCCCTGTCAGCGACTCGCTGCTGCTTTGAGCTGGGGCTGCTGCTTGCTGCTTAGGGGGTCTAGTCATGTCTGCCCAGGATATGCCCGGTATGGGGTCAGCGGATGCCCACGGGATGCCCTGAGACTGGCAGCATGAGCCCTTCCGTTTCCCCCCACCCCTGCACCACCTGCTTCCTATACGAACGCCGGGGTGTCTGCCCGATGGCCCACGACGCCTACGGCTTGGAGACACCCGCTGAGGTGCAGCGCCGAGCCGAGCTGCTGCGTGCGGCCGTCGTCCAGGACGCCCAGACCGTCACGACCCTGACCGACCGGATACATGGCGACGCCGCACGGCAGGAGGACAGGTCGAAGCTAACCGCCCCACTGCCGCTGTCGCTGCCAGTCCCGGTGCCCGACCCTACCCCTCATGCCTCACGAAAGGAGCAGATCCATGCCGTTCCTTCCTGAACCACTCAATGGCAGCACTGGCAGGCTGACGTCCCGCCAGGCAGCAAAGGCACAGCGCGACCAAACCAAAGCCGAGCTGACCGTCTTTGGTCACACCGTACCCGTGTCGAAGCCGAAGTTGACCGGCTCGACAGTCAGGCCGTGGCCGACGCTTCCCGTGCTGGCCTAGAGGAGGAGCTTGACCTGCTGGACTACGGTATGGCCCGCGCCGGTCAGTCGGCCGCCAAGGTCGAGCTGGTTGCCCGGCATGTTGAGCGTTTGAGCGCCATCAACAACCGCCGTATTTCACGGCGCTTTGGCGGGTGAGCGCCATGCTAACCATCCTCATTACCTTCATGGCTGGTGCGCTCATCGGCGCGCTGGCCGCTGGCCTGCTGGTGTGGCTGGTTTCACGCCGGACAGCAAGGACGGGGAAGCTCGAAACCGAGCGCAAGGCGCTGCTTGATGCCCATCTGGCCAAAGCCGTACCGCTGGACTTGCTCAAGAGCAAGCAGGACGGCCTCACCGCCGCAATGGTCGCCATCGAAGGACGCCTAGAAGCCGTCACCGCCGACTTCCAGAGGGCCGAGACAAATATCAATCGGGCCCTGGAGCAAGTGGGCGACTGCGAGGCTGCCTACCGCGAAGCATCCGACGCTGTGCGGCGTCAGTTCAATCTCGCGTTCTTCGAGCGCCTGCTTATTGACGACGACTACATGGTCACGGGCGAGCTAGCCCCACCCTTCGACACCATCCTGAGCGACAAGCTACGCCGAGCAGCCATCGCCAAAGCCGATGAGACCACACGGGCAGCCATCGAGGAGGCTCTACGGCAGCGAGAGGTCCAAACCGAAGCCATAAACGAGCAGCGCCCACAAGGGCAAGAACTGCTCCTCGTGGGTGCCGACTCGCCCACGACCCCTTATGAGGTCGCGGGTTGGAGTCAGAACAATATGGTGGAGCTAGTCGGGCTCGAACCGACGACCTTCTGGCTGCCAGCCAGACGCTCTTCCAGCTGAGCTATAGCCCCGAGTCTGTCGTCAATCTTATAACTCCTGCGGTCTGGGAGCTGGCGACTCAGTCTCGTGGCATGAACTCCGGCACATCCAGATCGGTGTCTGGCCCATCGGGCCCATCGTGGCGCGAGCGTGAAAGGCGGCTGTCGCGTCGCGTCTCGCCGGTGCTGGCGGCTCCCGGTGCGGCCTGATCCAACCTCGCGATCATGCTGCCGTGGGTAAGGCGCACGTCACGCAGCAGTCGCTCGGCGTTGTTGCGCATGGAGGCTGAGAGGTCACTCAGGTTGCGGGAGACCTCGGTGCCGTCTCGCATAACTTCGCGAGCGATCGAATGGGCTTCGCTGACGATGTCGCGCGCGTCTGCGCGCGACATCGCACGCAACTCGTTCGCCTTCTCCTGCGCCTCGGCACGCTGCACGGCCAGCTGCTGCTCACCAGCCGCGAGCGTCTGCTCGACCTGGGCGCATGAGCTCGCGAGCATCCGTGAGGACTCCTCATGCGCCTCGGCCACAATCGCCTCAGCCTGTTGGCGTGCATCCTCGAGCAATCGGCCTTCCTGCTTGCGTACGCCGGTCAACTCCTCAGCCGCTTGCTCGCGTGCCCCAGCAAGCGTCATCTCGGCCTGGGCTTGGGCGGCGGCGAGTGTTCGCTCGGCTTGCTCGCGAGCCTGCGCCAGAGCGCTCTCAGTCTGCTCGTTTGCCTCTTTGCGCAATTGCTCGGCTGCCCGCACTCGCTCCTGCGCGTCCACATGGATCGCTCCTACCGATGCAAGCGCCTCGTTTCTCGCCTGCTCGGCTTGAGCTCTTGCATGCGTAAGGATCTCGCCGGCCTCCTCCTCGGCTGCTTCTACGCGGTTTGCGGCGGCACGATCGGCCTCCGCGATGCGCTGGGCAGCCCGCTCCTCAGCTTGCTCGCGCAGCTGGCGTGCCGCTCGCTCGGCAGCCTCGACGATGCCCCTCACTCGCGCTGATGCCTCGCCCGGCTCCATATGCGCATGTTAAGGGCTCGTGCCGGCGCCCGGCTTCGTCTTGCCTGCGTATCCTCTTCCGCTTGCCAATCCCTGTCAGAGCCCGTCGGGCAACCACCGTCTGCGCTCTCATTCTCGCCGTCACAGCCAGCGTCGCCACGTCCTCGAAGGCCGAGGCTCATACGGCGCCTGCTTGCGCACCCGCGACGCTCAACACCTCCGCTGCGCTTGCCGGAGGCGCCGTCACGGTCTCACCGGCGCCCGACACGCTGGATGCCTCCTATCTAACACAGATCAGCTTCCTTGGCGTCTCCGCCGGCGACATCGCCAACGTCACTGTCGTCGGTTCGCGCAGCGGCGCCCATTCCGGGCGGCTCGCCGCCTACTCCCAAACGGACGGAGCTAGCTACCTTCCCAGCAAGCCCTTCTCCCAAGGAGAGGTCGTGACCGTACATGCCGCCCTACGTCGGGGCGGGAGCAGGGTCCCGTTCGCTTGGCGATTCACCATTGCCGAGGTAGACGGCGTCAGTCGCTCGCTGGAGACGCCGCCGGGGCCCCCACCGCCGCCGAAGGCAAGCGAATTCCAGAGCTTCCTCTCGCGTCCGGACCTCAAGCCACCTGCTGTCGCAGTGACCACGAGCACAGGCTCACAGGCGCCAGGCGACATTTTCCTGGCGCCCTATGCCGGACCGGGTCAGTACGGGCCGATGATCCTCGACAACGCCGGTCAGCTCCTGTGGTTCAAGGCTCTTCCTGCCGGAGCCAGGGCAGCGGACCTGCGTGTCCAGGAATACGAAGGTCGGCCGGTCCTCACTTGGTGGCAGGACCCACTCGTGGCGAATGGGCGGCGCGACTCCGGCGTCGTGATCGCCGACAGCTCCTACAAAGACATCGCGATCGTCCGCGCCGGCAACGGCTATCAGCCGGATTTGCACGCTTTCCAGATCACGCCGCAGGGTACTGCCCTGTTCACCGTCTACGACGCAATCCGTTGCAACCTGAGCGCCTACGGAGGCCCGGCCGACGGCGCCGTCGCCGACACCGTGGTGCAGGAGATCGACCTGAAAACAGGTCTCGTCCGCTTCGAGTGGCACAGCCTCGACCACGTCGCGCTCGCCGACTCCTATATGCCGGTCGGTGGCGCCCCTAAATCGCCGTGGGACTACTTTCACATCAACGCAGTCTCCCAGCAGGACAGGGATCTGCTCATCGACTCACGCAATACCTGGGCTGCCTACAATGTGGACGCCAGCAGTGGTCAGATCGTCTGGCGTGTCGGCGGCAAGCACTCCAGTTTCAAGATGGGCCCAGGCGCGAGGCCTGCCTGGCAGCACGACGTCCGTCTGGATGCGAGCGGGACGATCTCCTTCTTTGACAACGGCGCTACGCCGAAGGTGCATTCGCAGTCGCGCGTTATCGTCCTCGCGCTCGACATGCAGCACATGACCGCCACACTCGTATCGAGCTTCACACATTCGCCGGCGCTGTCGGCTCCCAGTCAAGGCGACTTCCAACAACTGACTGGCGGCAGTTGGTTCGTCGGTTGGGGTCAAGAACCCTATTTCTCTGAATTCGCTCCAGGGGGTCAGCTCTTGTTCGGCGGGCATCTTCCTGCCGCCTATCAGTCATACACCGTGCTCAAGTTCCCTTGGTCGGGAGCTCCCACGCAACCACCGCAGCTCGCAGTTCGCTCCGCTTCGCATGGTGGCGTCATTGTCTATGCAAGCTGGAACGGAGCCACCACGGCAACGCAATGGCGGTTGCTCACGGGCGCAAGCGCACATGCGCTCGCTCCAATCGCCACTGTCTTGCGGACTGGCTTTGAGACTGCAATCTCGATCTCCACGGCGCCGCGCTACCTCGCCGTGCAGGCGCTTGGCGCCCAAGGCCAAGTGCTCGCCACGTCGGCCACGCTTCGCTCCTCAGTCCACTGATG
>JBAPMC010000250.1:0-6464 GCA_049278415.1 Solirubrobacteraceae bacterium | reverse complement strand
GGCGAAGATCATGAACGGCACCACCGACAGCCCGAACGGGGTGATGCGGGTACCAGCAATCGTTAGGGCTCCAGTCGGGATGAACAGTCCCCACGTGCTGATCTTGAGGATTGCGAACACCGTCAGCCCAAGTCCCAGCGCTGAAAGCAGCACACCGACGCGATCGAGCGCAGGGCGCTCCTCGGAGGGACGGTCCACGATGCGGTGCACCACCGTCAGCAGCACCAGCACCACCACCGTCTCAGCGGCAAACACCACTCGCCAGCTGAGCTCGGTGGTGAGAAACCCGCCAATCAGCGGACCCACCGCCACACCAGCCCCGGCAATCCCCCCGATCAAACCATAGGCAAGCGCGCGCTCGCGACCGCTGTAGTTCACCGCTGTTAGCGATGCAATCGCGGGAATCACTAGCACCGCACCGAGGCCCTCAATGCCCGACCAGCCGATCAAGAGCACGGTTATGTTGGGGCTGAGAGCGGTCGTGAGCGATCCAATCCCGTAGATCACGAGGCCAATCGAGAAAGCCCTGCGCCTCCCCCAGATGTCACCGAGCTTGGCCCCGGTGAGCATGAATGCCGCCATCACGAGCGTGTAAGCGGTGATCGCCAGCTGCACCTCGGCAACTGAGGTGTGCAGGTCATGCACAACCTGCGAGATCGACACGTTCATGACCGTGCTGTCGAGCACCATCACGAATTGCGCGGTGCCGAGAATGAGGATCGTCGTACGGTTGCGCATGAGCGAGTAGCACCATACGCTGTCTCTTCCGAGACGGTCGTCAACAATACGAACAGTTCCTATCTCGCTAGTGAGCTCCCCCAGCAGCCGATATCTGAAGGTGATGGCCGCACTCTCAGAAGCCGACGGTCGCGACGACATCTGGGGCGGATCATTTGTCGGCGCGAGCTTCCAAACGAGCCTCGTCGCCAAGGTGCTCGCCGTGCTGTTCGCCGCAGGGGCGAGCTTGTCTGCCCTTACCGTGGCACTGCCCCATCCCGCTCATATGAACGAGCTTGGGCTGCTTGTGATCGTAGCCAACGCCTACCTGGTCGCTGGGGCGCTATACAGCCAAGCCGCCAAGCTCCCCGCCTGGACACTGCTCCCTGCGCTCGCCTGGGGCAGCACGCTTATCACCGGAGTCGCCTACTTCTCGGGCGAGAGTCCCAGCCCACTGGTCTTCTTCTACCTGTGGGTGTTCCTCTACGCCTCCTACTTCTTCACCGGTAAGCAAGCCGCGGCGCAGATCGTCTATGCCGGTGTGGCCTATGGCGCGCTCCTTGCAGCAAGACCGCCTGTCGGCGGCATCCCCGCCTGGTGGCTAGTCGGGATGGGCACACTGCTCGTGGGCGGGATGGTGATCATGACAATGCGTGCCCGCGTCGAGCTGCTGATCGCGCGCCTCTACGACGCAGCCCGCACCGACCCCTTGACGAAGCTCTCGAACCGACGCGGGTTTCGCGAACTGCTCGACCTCGAGCTGGAACGAGCGCGCCGTGGTGGAACAGCCATGGGAGTTCTCGTCGGCGACCTCGATGACTTCAAGGACGTCAACGACCGCTCCGGCCATCAGGTCGGCGACCTCGCGCTTCAGCGGGTGGCGAAAGTGCTGTGCGAGGGCAAGCGCCCAATCGACGCCGCCGCGCGTGTCGGAGGCGAGGAGTTCGCCCTGATCGTGCCCGACATCGAGCGCGACGGCGCCTTCGCCGCGGCCGAGCGTCTGCGCCGCGCTTTGCGCAAGGAGTTCGCAAGCGACCCAACTCCGCTGACGATCAGCTTCGGCGTATCCGTCTATCCCGAGCATGGAGAGACAGCAGCATCGCTGCTGCACGCAGCCGATCAAGCCCTCTATGCAGCCAAGCAGAGCGGACGCAACCGCACGGTGCCCCACAGCAATGCGCTGCGCAATGAGCTGCGCACGCCAAGCGACATGCACGACATCCAGGGCGAGCGCTTCGTCATGGCCGTACTCGAGCTGGCCGAGGCCGTCGACCTGCGCTTCAGCGGCAGCGCCCGCCACTCCGAGACGGTGGGACGCTACGCCGAGATGATGGCCCGCGAGCTCGGTCTCCCCGAGCACCGTGTCAGCCGCATCCGGCTCGCCGGCATCCTGCACGACATCGGCAAGGCGGGAGTCCCAAACAGCATCCTGCACAAGCCCGGCCCGCTCACCGCCGAGGAGTACGCGCAGATCAAGCGCCATCCCGAGCTCGGCGCGCAGATCATCGAGCACGTCAGTCTCTCCGACGTGCGCGAATGGGTGGCAACCCACCACGAGCGCCCCGATGGCCTCGGCTATCCACATGCCCTTCTCGGCAGCGCCATCCCACTGGAGGCGCGCATCGTGGCGGTCGCAGACGCCTATGAGGCGATGACCAGCGATCGGCCCTATCGCAACTCGATCGGCTACGACGCCGCGCTCGCCGAGCTGCGGCGCTGCGCCGGCACCCAGTTCGACGCTCGCGTCGTCGAAGCCTTCATTGTGGCGCTCACACGCGAGGCCACGCGAGCCGAGGCTCCGCTCCTCGCCAGCGGTTGACGGCGGCTGCACGCGCTCACCAACCACTCTCGCTCATGGGTCCTACGTCTCTGGCGGCGAGGAGCCTACCGTCGCCAGCCATGCAAACAGCTCGAGCGTGGCGGCGTCGGTTTGCAGCATGTTCGGCTGGGCTTGGTGCTCGGTGATGGGGGTGCCATCCCACGCGCGCAGGTACAGACCCCGAGCGTTGCGCGCGTTCGCCTGCGCATGTGCAGCCATCTCCTCAGCGAGTCCCCGCCAACGCAGGTCGCCGGTCTGCGCTCCATAGATGAGCATCCAGTGCAAGTAGATCGTGTCGAACTGGGGGCCCATGTTGAGCCTGTCGGAGAAACGCTGCGCCGAGGCGTCGGCTAGCTCAGCGGCGCGAGCACATGCTTCGGAGAGGCCCGTTTCACAGAGCACCTGATGAGCCTCCACGAGCGTGCCCTCGATATAAGGAGTCGGCGTCGGGTCGAAGTCGGTGCGCTTGTATAGCTGGCGTTCGGTAAGGAAATCGGTTTCTGCCCAGCCCAGGAACTTGAGCACCTGTTCGCGATAGAACGACTTGCCGGTGAGCTTGAGCAGCAATGCTCCGAGCAGCGAGCCTGCTGCCAGCGGCTCACCGGCGATATAGGGATGGGAGGTGTTCCACCACAGTCCGCCCCCAGCCTTGTTCCAACCCTCGGCGGCAACGAACGCAAAGGCACGCTGCGCATCACGCAGGTAGCGGGCGCTGCCCGTGGCGCGATAGGCGTCGAGGAACGCAAGCCCCCACCAGCCGTCGTCGTCGAACCACACGCGTGTCTGGCCGCGATCGCCCGGGTAGGGCGCGAAGGCAGCCATCGGGTGAAGCCCTGAGTCGAAGTAGCGCTCCGCACCGCCTGCGAATGCGCCTACAGCCGCCCGATGGGCGGCTGAGGGCGCAGCGATCTCAATCGCGCTGAGCGCCTCAAACAGTGGCGTTGCGTCCCAGATCGTGGCCAGCGGATAACGGTTGCGGTCGTTCAAACGGCTGTCATACCAGCCGAGCCGCCGATCGCGCCACAAACGCTCGGCACGCGCCACACCCTGCTCGGCGATTTGCAGGTAGCTCTGCAACTGAACGTCGGAGGCCATTCCCACAACGCGCCGAGGAGAGGCCGACTCCGCGCGTGCCGAGCCATCAACGAGCCACGCACAGCAGGCGCAAAGCACCAGCAGCGCCGCCGCGAAGCGACGAAAGACGGTCACCGGCGCTCTGCCCACTCTCCAAGCGTACGAAGCAGGCCTCCCGCACGAGCCGCTCAGGCTTTGGTGGTGTACGGCGATTTCCCGCTGCAGTTGGCGAAGCCGACGTAGGTCGTCGTGAGCGTTCCCTGCTCCGTCCTGCCTTTGGAGAACTTGCCGGTGATCTTCAGCTTCGAGCCGACCTTGCCCTTGTTGGGGCCTTCCTCGATGACATACCGTCCGGTGCTCGAGAACGTGCCTTTGGTGGAGATCGAAGCGTTCTTGAAGCGCACAGGGGTTGGGCGACCGCCACCGCTGCAGTAGAGCGGAACGTTGCTGATGCTCAGCGCCGTCACCTGCTTGCCGTTCGAGGACACCTTGAAGCTCACCACCACCCCATCCCTCGAAGGCATGAGGCCGCCTTTGTATACACCGCCCTTGACTTGGCCAGCAGCTAGGGCTGTGGTCGCGAGAGCCACCAGCGCAAGGAGCACTCCAACAGCTGCAGATACGCCATTCCACTTGAGCCTCATGTCTGCACTGCCTCCCTGTTTATGGCCGAGCCGGTCGAAATCGGTCGGGCAAGTCTATGACACGCAGACCGCCCGCACGGCCCTATGGGAGGGGGTCGCACCGCGCGCCGCCGCCCGTTCGTGAAAGATGCCCTTAGATGGAGCTGGAGTTCGAGTTGCAAACACACCAGGCGGAGAACCGCCATTGGTGGTACCAAGGACGCCGCAAGGTGTTGGAGCGTGCAATCGAGCGGCTCGAGCTGCCCCCGCATGCGCGCATCCTCGACGCCGGCTGCGGCAGCGGACGCAACATGGTGGAGCTCGCCCAGCACGGGCAGGTCACGGGCGTCGAGCTGTCAGACACAAGCGTTGAGCTGGCGCGCGAGCGCAATGTAGGCGAGGTGCTCGCAGGCTCTGTCATGGACATGCCCTTCGATAACGCCAGCTTCGATCTCACCGTCAGCCTGGACGTGATCGAGCACCTGGAAGACGATGTCGGGGCGCTACGCGAGCTGCGTCGCGTCACCACGGCGGGGGGACGGTTGCTCGTCACGGTCCCTGCCTACCAGTGGCTGTGGAGCGGTCACGACGAGATCAATCACCATCACCGCCGCTACAACCGCCGCACCCTGCTTGCCGCCGCCGAGAACGCCGGCTGGCGCCTGGAGAGCTCAGCTCACTTCAACTCGCTGCTGCTCCCTATCGCGATCCTGCTGCGCGGACTCGAGCGCTTCAAGCCTTCAACCACCAAGTCAAGCCTAGACCTGTGGATACCGCCGGCGCCGCTGAACTGGGCGCTGCGCCAACCGCTGAACCTAGAGGCCTCCGTCATCGGGCGGGGCGGCTCCATCCCGGCCGGCCTTTCGCTGCTGGCCGTCTTCCGCTAAGAGTCAACCGCCGTCTCAACCAGCGTTGCTTCGCCCTGCCCCCTGAAAGTCCAGGCGCGGTTGACGAAGAACGTCAATACAGTCACGATCACGATCGTCACCGCCTGGCCCTCCAACTCGCCGAGGCCGAGACCGTCGACGAACAGATACACGAGGCCAAGGTTCACGAGCAACCCGCTGGTCTGCACCACAAACCAGCGCACCGGCGTGAGCGCATCCCCGACGTGGCCGCGGAACGTCCAGCGGCGGTTCCAAAGAAAGCCGTTGACGGCGCCCACCGCGAACCCGATGCCTGACGCCGCCACGTACCAAACGCCAGCCTTCAACAGCAGCGTGTACACGAGGAAGAAGATCAGCGTGTTCGAAACCCCAACACTCCCGAACTTCACGAACTGCACAACCAAGGGCATCCTCAGCATGCGCGCTGTCCCGTCCCCTACTCTTGTCATGGTCACTACTTAACCAGCTTCGCCGTCCTCGGAAGGAAACATGCCGGACACCAAAGCGCGTGTGCCAGCCCTACTCAGTGTTGTTGCCCCCGTCTACAACGAGGAGGAGCTCGTCGAGGCGTTCGTGAAGCGTGCCTGCGCAGCGGTTGCCGACTATACCTTCGAGCTCGTGCTCGTCAACGACGGCTCCTCCGACTCCACGCCCGAGCTGCTCGACCGTCTCGCCACCGCCGACTCTCGCGTTCGGGTCATCCATCTGTCGCGCAACTTCGGCCACCAGGCCGCCCTCACGGCGGGGCTTGAGCACGCAGCCGGCGACGTAGTTGCGATGATCGACGCCGACCTGCAAGACCCCCCCGAGCTGATTCCGCGCATGGTCGAGCAATGGGAGCACGGCTCCGACGTGGTCTACGCCGTGCGCAAGCAGCGCGAAGGCGAGACCGCTTTCAAGCTCGCCACCGCATCCTGGTTCTACAGGCTCTTCGACAAGCTCGCCCAGGTCGACCTCGAGCCCAACTCAGGCGACTTCCGGCTGCTCGACCGCCGCGCGCTCGACGCGCTGCTGTCGATGACAGAGCGCTCACGCTTCCTGCGCGGCATGACCGTCTGGGTCGGCTTCACCCAGACCGCCATCCACTACGAGCGTGACGCGCGCACCGCCGGGGAGACGAAGTACACGCTGCGCAAGATGCTGCGCTTCTCACTCGACGCAATCGCCTCCTTCTCCCATCTCCCGCTGCAACTGGCCACCTATGTCGGTCTTCTGTCTGCAAGCGTGGCGTTTATCGCAATTCCCATCGTCATCGGCCTGCACTTCGCCGGCTCCTACCTACCCGGCTTCGGCACCATCACCATTCTCATCCTGCTGCTCGGCGGCATCCAGCTGATCGCGCTC
>JBAPMC010000249.1:0-4761 GCA_049278415.1 Solirubrobacteraceae bacterium | reverse complement strand
GCGTTTTAACTGTCACGAGCGTGCGGCCACAAGTAAGAAACACTCATGCCATTTTGCTTGCGCTTGAGGGTACAGGCGTGATAGGAAGCACGCGGCCCCTCCAGGCTAACCGGCGCCGGGATATCTCTGACCTGAACAAGACGAGCATCCCGGCGCCGGTCTACTAAACCTCTCGGGAAGGAAGTGGTTGAGGGATGTTTGCAACCGGTTGTATGACAGGCACGACGGGCTGACCGCCATGCGCAGCCATGGCCAATACGGGTGGCAGTGGACACTCTCCTATGCACGAGACGGAAGTGCTCGCTATACGGTGCCACGCCGCGACACGTGGGACCTGCGCTGCGAGGAATCGCAGTGTGGGCACATGCACGGGCGCATGAGCGTACGTTGGGCGCCGAGGCGCAGGCGCTGGCGTGCAGGAGGTCGCTATCGCTGAGCCCGCCAATACGGGAAATAGAGGAGGGATCGCACGGCGTCCCCGCGCTGTGCGATCCCCATGCTCATACAATTCGAAGGGCTCACTTGTTTGAGCAGAATTATCGCCATCGATGTATGATCAGCGTGTAGGCTTACGCCGTGCGTGAGATACGCCTGTATGACTCGCTCTCCGGTCAGCTTGTGCCGGTCAGCGCAGGAGACGCCATCAGGGTCGAGGTGCGCAGCTCGCCAGTCGTCTCCGACGGCGGAGTCGACGTTGGGTCGACAAGACCGCTCGTGCTGTTCAGCTTCCTCGAGCGCTTTCTCCAGCGCGAAGGGTTCGGCACGAAGTTCCTGTTCGACTCGCCAAGCGGCGAGGACATGCTCTACGAGCTCTCCGAAGATCAGGAGCCGCTGAGCGCGCCCGACTCGGGCGCCGACCACGACACCGAGATGAGCCTGCTCGAGGTGCCGCGCTCAGACGTCGACCGCTGGGTGAACGTCTGCTTCGGCGCGGGGCGAAACGGCGAGGAGTGGAAGCCTCCGCTCCCGAGCGAGCGCATCCTCCTGACCGACGCCCTCGATCGCTTCGGTCACCCCGCAGTGGCCCTCTACCTGCTCGGCACCCACTACTCGCAGCCGCTGCGCGACGCTTTCACCGGCCTTGCAACCGGCTCCAAGAACGCCGGGCGCATCCGCGAGGCGGTCAAGACGCTCACGCCCGACCAGCCGAGCCCACCGGACATGCGCCACTACATGGAAGCGTTCCGCGACGCGCTCGCCAACGACCTCGATACGCCGCTCGCCTTCGTGGTGATGTTCGAGTGGGTGCTCGAGGCGGAGCGGCGTGGTGGAGAAGTCGGCGACAACGACCTGCGCGTGATGCTCGAGGTCCTCGAGCTCGAGGACCTGGCTGCACCGGTGGCCTAGACTGCGGGCCTCCCGTGTCGCGCTTCCACGAGCCTCAACATCCCGACTTCATACGGATGAACACCTCGATCGGCTTCGATCGACGCCTGTGGCCGCAGGACATCGCTCAATCTCGTGCGCACGCCACAATGCTCGCCGCGCGCGAGATCATCTCCGGCGAGGACTGCAACACGCTGTTGCGCGGGCTCGATGACGTGCAGCGTGAGCTGGAGCAGGGTCGCTTCGAGCTCCTCGCCTCCGATGAAGACATCCACATGGCCGTCGAGCGCCGCCTCACAGAGATCGTAGGGCCGGTCGGCGGCAGGCTGCACACCGCTCGCTCGCGCAACGACCAGGTGGCCACAGACCTCGCACTGTTCACGCGCGCACGCGCACAGGAGGCGCAAGAGGTCATAGCGCAACTGATGGCGGTCCTGGTGGAGCGCGCCGAGCAGCACCTCGACTGGCCAATGCCCGGCTACACCCACTTGCAACGAGCCCAGCCCGTCTATCTCAGCCACCACCTGCTCGCCTACTTCTGGATGCTCGCCCGCGACCGGGAGCGCTTCGCCTTCGCCGAGCGCCAGTGCACGCGCCTGCCGCTCGGAGCGGGGGCGCTCGCAGGCGTGAACTTCGACACCGACCGCGAGATGGTGGCGCGCGAGCTTGGCTTCTCAGAGCCGGCGCCCAACTCGATCGACGCGGTCGCCAACCGCGACTTCGCGCTCGACTATCTGAATGGCGCCTCCACCTGCGCCACGCACCTGTCGCGACTCGGGGCCGAGCTCGTGCTGTGGTCGAGCGCCGAGTTCGGCTTCTGCGAGCTACCCGACGCGTGGAGCGCCGGCTCCTCGATCATGCCGCAGAAGAAGAACCCTGATGCAGCCGAGCTTCTGCGCGCGAAGGCGCCGCGCGTCGTCTCTCACTTGAGTGGGCTCCACGGTGTGATGCACGCGTTGCCGCTCACCTACAACAAGGACCTGCAGGAGGACAAGGAGCATCTGTTCGACGCCGTCGACACGCTCGAGCTGGCGCTTGCAGCCGCGCACGGGATGGTCTCGGGTGTCAGCTTCAACCGCGAGCGGCTTGCGCAGGCCGCGGGCGATGAGCTGATCGCCGCAACCGACGTCGCCGACCTGCTCGTGCGGCGCGGGATGCCTTTCCGCGAGGCGCACGGCGTCGTGGCCGGGCTCGTGCGCACCGCGGTGGATAGTGGCAAGCAGCTGTCCGAGCTGAGCACAGACGAGCTGCGCGCGCAGAGCGAGCTGCTCGATGACACCCCTGAGGGCGCAGGCGAGTACTACAAGGTGCTCGCACGCGACTCATGGCTTGAATCGAAGGTCTCGATGGGGGGAACAGCTTTGCCGCGTGTGCGCGAGCAGCTGCAGAGCGCTCGCGCGGTGCTGGAGAATGCTCCGGTCGGCTGAGATGGCCGGCAGGGAGAGCGCCGGCTCAGAGCGCTCCGGCGCCGCGATTGACGCCGCTGCTGTGGGGAGTCGGCCTCGCGGGCGCCTACCGGAGGTCCTCCCGGTCGAGTTCTATGCCCGGCCCGTGCTGGAGGTCGCTCGCGAGCTGATCGGATGCGTTGTCGACCACGAGGGTCTCGCCGGGATGATCGTAGAGACAGAGGCCTACCACGAGAGCGAGCCTGCCTGTCACGCGTTTGTCGGCGTGACGCCGCGCACGAGCACGCTGTTCGGTGAGCCGGGGATGGCGTATGTCTACCGCTCTTACGGAATCCACGCGCTTCTGAACGCCGTGTGCGAGCCGGCCGGCGTCGGCGCAGCCGTGCTGATCCGCGCGCTCGAGCCGCTCGCCGGGATCGAGGAGATGCGCGCCCGCCGCGGGCGTGTGCGCGAAGAGGAGCTTTGCTCAGGGCCCGGCAAGCTCACGCAGGCGCTTGGGGTCGAGCTGGCGCAGAATGGCACGAGCCTGATCGACGGGCCGGTCGTGATCAGGGCTGGAGAGTGGAACCTCAGTCCGTCACAGGTGGTCGAGGGGCCTCGCATCGGCATAAGCAAGGCAGTCGATTTGCAGTGGCGCTTCTGCGCCGTGGGTAGTGCTCACGTCTCCAAGCCGCCACCGCCCAGCACAGCTATCCCGCAATAGCTCGAGATGGTCACGCAGAGGGCTTAGCCGTCTCCATCACTGCGGCTCAGTCAGAGATCCTCGGTCACCAAGCTGCGTCACTTGGCGGCGCACCCGGTGCAGGTCCTGCCAATCAGTACCCCGACCTTCCAAACGTGGCCTTGACGCTGTACTACCATCTCGCCGGTGGGGATCATCTTGGAGCTCAGCTGCACGTACCCGTTGTCGCCGCTGAGACGCACCCCGGTCACCTTGGTAGTAGCAAGATCGGCGGTCGACTGTTCTGGGAGATGTCTGAAGACCTTTGACAAGACCACTGCGCACGTCTTGCCATGCAGAACGGATGAGGTGGTGGACTGGCCGTAGTCTTCGGGCACCGATTTGGCGACGGGCGAGTAGATCAGCGAACAGGCCTTTGCGCCGTCATCGGCTAGGCCGGCGGCGTAGTAGCTTTTTACGAGTTGGGTGATCTCCCGCTTGTCCGGTTCCGTCGCCTCATGGCCATAGGTGGTGATGTGGCTGTCGTCTTGAGGCGGATGACTCGTTTCTGACGAGGACGTAGTGGTGGTCGTCGTGCCACTGACAGTGGACACTGCTGATACCGCTTGTGAGGTAGATCCTGTGCTCTTGCTCGAGCCACACGCGGTGGCGCCGAGGCCCAACAGCGCGATGACAGGCAGCAGCAGGAACTTGGTCTTGGAATGTCTCCACGTCATCTCGGTCACCCCAATTCAGTGTCGAGCAGCTCGCCGATCTTCCACACATTGCGTTCCCGACGAATTGCGATGTCGCGCTGTGGCATCGTCTTGAAGCTCAACGTCGCCAGCGCCCGACGGTCCAGGATGCGGACGGCCGTCACCTTCAGCGTGGCGTGATCGAGGGTCAACCGGCGATGATCCTGCTTGAACATCTTCGACATGACCACGGCACAGGTATTGCCACGTATCCCCGGCGGACCGGTAGGCCCTCCGTAGACTTCCGGGATTTCTTCGGCCAGAAGCGAGTAGATCAGAGAGCAACCGGTTGCTCCGTCGCCCGCCGCCGCCGCCGCATAGTAGCGTGTGACGAGCTTGGTGACTGCCTGCCTGTCGGCAGCGTCTGCAGCATGGCCGTAGCCATAGTCGTCGTCATTGTTGTCGCTGTCGTGGTCGCGGTCGTTTTTGACAGACGGCTTGCCCGGGATGGTCGCCGGGGCCGCGGTTGTCGCAGTTGTGCCATCGGTGGCGGTGGCGGCGACCTGAGACGTGGAGTGCGCCTCTTTACCCTCACTTCCGCACGCGATAACGCTAACACTGAGCACGATCATCGCAAGCACCGAAATCGACCTCATCTTTGATGTTCCCATTC
>JBAPMC010000248.1:0-8454 GCA_049278415.1 Solirubrobacteraceae bacterium | reverse complement strand
GGTGGGGCACGGCGGTTGCTGCGCAGCGACCCGTCGCGGGCCCGCGAGTCGATCCTGATCGTCGAGCGGACCGGCCGCGAGGCGCTTGCCGACATGCGCCGCCTGCTTGGGATGCTGCGTAAGGACGAGGACCAGCGCGCGCTCGCCCCTCAACCCGGGCTCGATCAGCTCGCGAGCCTGCTCGACTCGATTCGCCAGGCTGGCCTTGCTTGCGAGCTGTGCACCGAGGGTGAGCGGATCGACCTCACGCCCGGCCTTGACCTGGTGGGCTACCGGGTGATCGAGGCGGCGCTGCTCAGTGCCGCCCACCATCGCAGCAGCCATGTGACGGTTACTGTGCGCTATTGCACAGGGCGGCTCGAGCTCGACATCCGCGGCGATGGCCCTATGCCCGAGCTCGAGCGGGAGCTGCACGGCATATCCGAGCGCCTCGCCCTGTACGACGGCAGCCTGCGCGCCGTGCCCACGGAGGGTGACGGGTTCGCTTTGCAAGCCAGGCTGCCGCTAGCCGCGGCGGTAGCGACGGTCCCGGCATGAGCATTGGCATCCTGATCGCCGACGACCAGGCGCTTGTGCGGGCGGGCTTTCGGATGATCCTCGAGGCAGAGCAAGACTTGCGTGTGCTCGCCGAGGCCAAGGATGGGGAGGAGGCGGTCCAAGCCGCACGCCGCTCCCAGCCCGAGATCGTGCTGATGGACATCCGCATGCCAAAGATGGATGGCCTCGAGGCCACGCGGCGGATCATCGCCGCCAGCCGCCAGCCGCCGCGCGTGCTGATGCTGACCACTTTCGACCTCGACGAGTATGTCTTCGACGCGCTCCATGCCGGCGCCAGTGGGTTCCTGCTCAAGGATGTCCCGCCGGAGCAGCTCGTGGCTGGGATCCGCGTTGTCGCCGAGGGCGACTCGTTGCTCTCTCCATCGGTCACCCGCCGGCTGATCGAGTCCTTCGTCCGCGCGCGTCCGCGCACGCCTGAGTCACCGCCAGGGCTCGAGGAGCTCACCGCGCGCGAGCTCGAGATCCTCGGACTGATCGCCCGCGGACTCTCCAACGCTGAGATCGCCGAGCAGTTGGTCGTCTCCGCTACTACGGTCAAGACGCATGTGGCTCGGGTACTTTCCAAGCTTGACCTGCGCGACCGCGTCCAAGCTGTCGTACTTGCCTACGAGGCCGGGATCGCCGTCCCCAGTCATCATCGCGTCGAATAACGTCGAGTTGCCCTCGGGACGTGTGCTCGGGTACCTCATCGAGGTTGCCTCTCCTTGATGGGGTCCCATATGGAGAAGGCTAGGTGAGAAGCTCAGCAGATCGTCTGACGATCTAGCAGGTGAGCGCCTGCGCCCGCCTGCACTTCCCGTGCGCCTTCGGGTGTGTGGGCGTCTGGTGCGAGCAGGCCAAGGACATGTCCCCCGAACCCCCCGCCTACGATCCTGGCGCCCGCTGCGCCTGATTGGAGCAACCGCTCGACGGTCGCCTCGATGGCCGGTGTGGAGACCTCGTACTGGTCGCGTAGGCTTGCGTGGGAAGCGTTGAGCAGGCGTCCCACCGTGGGCAGGTCCTTCGCCCGCAATGCGGCCACCATGTGCTTCACCCTCATGTTCTCGCTGAGAACGTGGTGGGCACGTCGTCGCAGGCGTTCAGGCAGCCGCTCGAGGGTGTCCCAACTTGCCTGTCTCAGCGAATCGACGCCCAGTAGCTCGCACGCCTCGCGGCACTCTGCCCGACGCTCGTTGTAGGCGGAGCCGGCGCTTGAGTGGCGCTCGCCCGAGTCGAGCGTAACCAGCCGCCAGCCATCCCCGAGTCGCAGCGGGACTGGATCGACCTCGAGTGTCCGGAAGTCGATTTGCATCGCCATGCCGGGTGCGCCATACAGCGAGGCGAGCTGATCGAGCAGGCCGGTGTGCGCGCCCACCCACTCGCTCTCCACGCGCGAGCACAGTCGGGCGAGGCTGACGCGGTCGGTGTCGGTGACGCCGATCTGGGCGAGAAGGGCGAGGCACAACGCTACCTCGAGCGCAGCCGAAGATGAAAGGCCGGCGCCCATCGGGAGATCGCCGCCGATCTCCAGATGGGCCCCCACCAGCGGGTACCCGGCCCGACACAGCTCGGCGACGACGCCGCGCACATAGGCGCGCCAGCCCTTCGCGCGCTGGGGCTCGGCCAGCGGGAACTCGTCCTGCTCGCCACAGTCAAACGCGCGGGCGAAGATGCGCCCCTCACCGCCTGCGGTGGCTTGCACCGTAACTCCCTCAGCGATCGCAAACGGCAGCGCGAGCCCCTGGTTGTAGTCGGTGTGCTCTCCGATCAGGTTTACGCGACCGGGAGCAAAAGCACTGACGCTCTCACGCGACACTAGCGATCGCCTCGCGCAGCGCTGCGGCGCAGTCCTCGGGGAGCGTGTCGCCGACGAACGTGCCCCCGCCAAGCTCTGAGCCGGCGGGATACTTGAGCTTGGTCGCCGTGCGCAGTGGCGGGTAGAGCTCCACATGCAGGTGCCCATCGGAATGCCCGTCGGTGGGTGCTTGGTGAACCACCATCACGTACGGGAAGGGCCTGGCAAACAGGGCGTCATAGCCGCGTGTGAGGGTCTGCAGGCACTCGGCGAGCAGGCGCAGCTCGCCAGGCTCGCAGTCGAGCAAGCTCGGGCGATGCTGGCGGGTGACGACGTGCGTCTCGTACGGCCAACGTGCCGCGTAAGGGACGTACGCGGCGACGCTTTCGTTCTCGTGGACGACCCGACGCCCGTCACTGAGCTCACGGCGCAGCAGCTCGCAAGGCGCACAGCCCTGCAGACGCACGTCCGCAGCTAGCTCGAGCCTTGGCACCGGTGGCAGGAACGGGTAGCCGTAGATCTGACCGTGTGGATGGTGCAGGGTCGCGCCCACCTCGACCCCCCGGTTCTCGAAGATGAGCACGTACCGCACGTCGTCTCGGGCGCCGAGCTCTAAGTAGCGGTGTCGCCAAACCCACATCAGCTCCTCCGCCCGCTCGGGCGCCAGCGTGCTGAGGGAGTCGTGGTGGCGGTCGGTGTACACGATCACCTCCGCCGCTCCCTGCGGCGCTTGAAAGGTGGGGTACAGGTTGTCGAAGACGGCGATCTCGAAGGCCGGCAGGGGGATCTCGGTCTCCACCAAGTCCTCTGGCTGCTGGTTGGCCGGCGTGGGACACAGCGGACAGTGATCCTCCGAGGGAAGGAAAGTACGGCCTTGGCGGTGGATCGCGTACACGACCTCCTCTCCACGCAGCTCGTTGAAACGCTCCTCGCTCATTCGTCCCCGCGCTCTCGGCGTGCGTAGATGATGAGCGCCCGACCGTCCTCCTTGGCACGTCGCTCGATGCCAAGGGGTCCGTAGACCTCGTGTTGCTCATCCGCTTGCTCGCGTTGACCGCCCCCTCCGCTGCCACCGACATCCGATCGCTGCCCACCGCGCCCGGCCCTGTCGGGTCCGCCGGAAGTGGGCTGTGGGCTGGCAGATGCCGGAGCCATGCCCTGAAGATAGACCCCTCCCTCGCGAAGTCCCTGAATACGAATGGATTCAGGGGGGAAAAGTATTGATGGGTGCTGCGTCGCCCGACGCGGCCTCCCTAGAGGAGGAGATAGATATGCCAGAGACAAATCAGCTCGATGAGCTTGCGGAGCGGCTGGAGCATTCGGAGATCGGCAAGCGGGGCATGGACCGTCGTGCGTTCCTGCGTCGCACCGCGCTCACCGGCATAGCCGCCGGCTCGGCGAGCAGCTTGCTGGCCGCCTGCGGTAAAAGCAGTGGTCCCAGCTCTGCTTCGGGCAGTGGCAGCGGCAGCGCGGCCGTGTTCGGCTCGCACCCAAACTACAAATTCGTGTTCGTCAACCACGTGACGACGAATCCGTTCTTCGTTCCCACACAGTACGGCGCGGCCGACGCCTGCAAGCTTTTCGGCTGCTCCTACCAGTGGACAGGCTCTGAAAACAGCAATGTCAACGAAATGGTCAACGCCGTCAACAGCGCCGTCACGAGCGGCGCCAGCGGAATCGCCGTCTCCCTGATCGACCTGCACGCGTTCAACGCACCGGTGCAGGCGGCGATCTCGGCGGGCATTCCGGTTGTGGCCTACAACGCGGACGCGGAAGGCAACGCACGCGAGGCCTACATCGGCCAGGACCTGATGAAGGCGGGTGAAAAGATGGGCGAACGCATCGTCGAACTCGTACCCTCCGGTGACATCGCGCTGTTCATCGCCACACCGGGAGCGGCGAACATCCAGCCGCGCATCGACGGGGCGACCAAGGCGATCAAAGCGTCGGGCAAGCCGATCACGGTCCACACGATCGCCACCGGCGCGGCCGTCCCAGGCGAGCTCTCCACAATTGACGCCTACTGGGTAGGCCACCCAAATACCAAGGGCCTGTTCGCCGTCGACGGCGGCAGCACCCAGAGCACGGCTCAGGTGATGCAGAAGTACGGTCTGCCCGGCAAGGGTGTCAAGGCGGGCGGCTTTGACCTGACCGAAGTGACCCAGCAGTTGCTGGCGGCGGGACAGATCGACTTCACCATCGATCAGCAGCCCTACCTTCAGGGGTTCTTGCCCATCCAGCAGCTGTTCCTGTACAAGGTCTCTGGATCTCTCACCGGGTTTGCCGAAACCAACACCGGCCTGAAGTTCCTCGACAAGACCACCGTGATCCCGTACAACAAGACCAAGACGCGCTATGAGGGAACCTCCTCGGAAGTGAAGGCGGTCGCGGCGGCCTAACGTCTCGATCGACCTTTCACCTTAGGACTGGTGATGGCAAGCGCAACCGGTGCTCCGGCCTCTGGCGAGCCGGCTCCGGCGACTGGCAGCCCCGTGCGCCGGCGTAGGGCCGTCGAGCAGGATGTGCTGGGGTTCATCAAGCGCTTCCTGACCCTGCGCGAGGGAAGCATCATCGTCGTCACGGTCCTCGTGGCGATCTACTTCGCTTTGAGCACGGAAACATTCTTCACGACGGACAACTTCAAGACGCTGCTGCCCTACTTCGCGCCGTTTGCAATTCTGGCGGCGGGCGAGGTCTTCCTGATGATCAACGGGGAGATCGACCTGTCGATCGGGGCGGTCTACCTGTTCACCCCGTTCCTGTTCTACGAGCTCCACAACGGGGGTGTTCCATTGCTCCCGGGAGTGATCATCGCGCTGATCGCGGCAGCGGGCGTGGGTGTGATCAATGGCTTCTTCACAGCGATCGTGGGGGTCAACTCGTTCATCACCACGCTGGGAACGCTGTTCGCCCTGGAGGGCCTGACGCTCATCATCTCCCACGCCCAGCCCGTGGCGACCCCCGGCGCTCAGGTGACCAGCACCACCGTCAACGTCCAACACGTGGTCAACGGCCACCACATCGTGTTGCCTGAGACGGTCAACCACATCAGCACCTTCGCCAGGGTGTTCGGTGGAGGAACCTACTCCGAGCTGATCTGGGCGCTTGTGATCGTGGCTGTCCTGCAGGTGCTGCTCAGCCGTACTCGCTGGGGCCTTTACACCGTGGCCGTCGGCTCAAACAGGCTGGGTGCGAGGGAGGCGGGTGTGCGTGTGCGCTTGGTTGTCATACGTAACTTCATCTTGTGCAGCGCCTGTGCCGGTCTCGTGGGCATCCTCGAGGCGGTGCGCGCGACCTCAGTCCAGCCGGACACTGCGGGGGCAAACGCGATCCTGCTGGAGGCGATCTCCGCGGCGGTGATTGGCGGCACGCTCTTGGCGGGCGGCTCGGGGACCGTTGTTGGAGCTTTGATCGGGGCGCTGTTCCTCGGGATCTTGCACGACGGACTGGTGCTGAAAGGCGTCAACGCCAACTACCTTGCGCTCTATCTGGGGCTCGCGATCATCCTGGCGATGGTCATCAACACCTATGTCGCACGTGTGCGCACGGGGTCTGGACTTGGCTGAGCGACCGGTACCCACCGAGACCGTGGTCGGGCCAAGCTCCGCGCCTGACGACGTCCTGCGCGTCGAGCACATCGCCAAGCGCTTCGGCCCGGTGACGGCGCTGCGTGACGTCAACCTGCATCTGCGCAAGGGTGAGGTACTTGGGCTGCTGGGCGACAACGGAGCCGGCAAGTCCACCCTGGTCAAGATCATCTGCGGCTTCCAGAAACCCGACGCCGGAAGGATCTTCCTTCACGGCGAGGAGGTGGAACTGGGAAGCGTCGATGATGCTCGCTCCAGGGGCATAGAGACCGTCTACCAGGACCTGGCCCTGATAGACGAGCTGTCGGTGTTCCACAACATGTTCTTGCGCCGCGAGCACGTTCACCATCCGCTGCCGCTACTCGCTAACCGTCTAATGCGCAAGGACACTCGCAAGGCGCTCGATGACATCGGCATCAACATCCCGAGGATTGACGTGCCCGTTGCGCGCCTGTCCGGCGGCCAGCGCCAGGCGATCGCCGTGGCCCGCACAGCCAATTCTGACGCCGACATCCTCTTGCTGGACGAGCCGCTAGCAGCGATGGGCGCCAAGGAGGGATCGATGATCCTCGACCTCGTAGCTCGCCTGAAGAGGGAGGGGCGCGTCTCGATCGTCATGATCCTTCACAACTACATCCACGTCCTCGAGGCGTGCGACCGGGTCAACATGATCCAAGACGGCGTAATCGCCCTGGACAAGCCAACCGCCGAGACCTCGGTCGAGGAGCTCACGGAGATCGTCGTCAACGAGTACCGGCGGGCACGGCGACAAGATCAGGTGGCTGACAGGCAAGATCCGGGATAGGGACCAGCTGGATGCACACGGTCCTTATCACCGGCTCTGAGGGGATCATCGGCTCGGTCCTTCTACGCGGGCTGAGCGACAGGTATGAGGTCAGGGGGGTGGACCTGCCAGAGGACATCTCGCACTATGAGACCCTGTGGGCGCATATGGCTAGAGTGGACACGGTAATTCACCTCGCGCGCAGGCTCTCAGCCGCCGACGACCGTGCTGGCCGGCGTATGCGCATCTACCCACAAAACGTGCAGATAGACGTCAACGTCTTCACGGCGGTAGTGAAAGCTGAGGTGAAACGTCTCATCATGGCGAGCTCGGTCCACGCCGACAGCCACCGAGATCCCACCGCGGTTGAGCCGTTCACCATACCGGGCAGTTACTACCCTGCGACGCCATACGGTGTATACAAGCTCATCGAGGAGGAGGTGGGCAAGGCCCTCTCAAGGCAATTCAGCTTCGAGTTCATCGGTGTGCGCTTTGGCGGTGTAACGCGAGATAACTCTGTGAAGACGGGAGAGGGGCAGACGGCAACCTGGCTGAGTCACGATGATCTCCTGAGCGCTATCGACTCGTGTCTGGCGATCGAGTCGGCGCCAGGCCGCTCCACCGTCTTCTACGCGGTGTCCAACAACGCTGACAGAATTCACGACACAACCAATCCGTTCGGCTGGCGCCCGAAGGACAATTCAGCAGACCGTACGTAAGCACCAGGGCCAGCAAGCTCATCCTTGAAGGCCGGTCCGAGGGCTCGGGCTAGATGCGGCCGTTTACGACATGGCCACAGAATCGCCACAGCTCGGCAACCTCGGCGCGACGACGCCCGGATAGGACTGCATGTAACTGCTCACTTGCAATCGAGGAGAGGTTTCATGCTCAGACGAATACACCGCGGCGCAGGCGTTGCGCTTGCTGTCGGAGCCATCGCGGTCGGGGCTCCGGCGGCGGTGGTCTTCGCACACCCATCAGGAGATCACAGACCACACTCGGGAGATCGTGGAAGGCGCTTCGGAGATCATGGAGGACGATCGGGAGACCATGGGCGTAAATCGGGAAATCACGGAGGACACCACGAGAACGCGATCTCCCACGTGCTGCTGATCTCGGTAGATGGCTTGCACCAGTCAGACGTCGAATGGTATGTCGCTGATCATCCTGGCTCTGAGCTGGCGAAGCTCGTGGGTGGCGGCGCCGAGTACTCACAGGCACAGACGCCGATCCCCTCAGACTCGTTCCCCGGCATGACCGCCCAGGTCACCGGGGGCAACCCGCGTACGACCGGCATCTACTACGACGACGAGTACAGCCATGCCGTGCTGCCTGCGGGGACCACCTCATGCCACGGCCAGCCCACCGGCGGCGAAGTCATCTATGACTCGCCGGATGACAACAATGCGACCGCGCTCGATGCCGGTCAGGGTCTCACGGGCCTGCCCGGAAGCATTCTCGAAATGACCGCTCAGCCGCAGTCGCTGATCAATCCGGCTGCGCTGCCCGTCAACCCACAGACTTGCAAGCCCATCTATCCCCACGAATATCTCCAGGTCAACACGATCTTCGAAGTGGCGCACGATCATGGCTTGCGGACCGCGTGGTCTGACAAGCACCCCGCCTATGAAGCCCTCGAGGGTCCGGCGGGCAACAGCATCGATGACCTGTTCACGCCTGAGATCGACAGCATCGCGCTCGAACCGAGCGGAACCCCCTACCCGGGTGAAATCAGCTGGACCGAAGACAAC